>JANSYB010000688.1 GCA_024742655.1 Paracoccaceae bacterium
TCGCGCAGCCCCTCGTCGAGCTCCGACAGGATGTCGCCGTCGAACTCGGTGCCGTAAAGCTCGATCAGGCGGCGGCGGTCAAAGGCGTTGATCTGTTCCAGAAGGTCGGCGATGTCGGCGGCGTGCAGCGGCTCCATTTCCTGCCACAACAGGGCCTGATCGCCGATATCGACTGCATAGATGATCCGCGCCACGGCCTGCCGATCCAGCAGGTAAGAGCTGTCCTCGCGCTCCTGCTCGGGGTCGGTTTTCGTCAGCTCATCCGCCATGTCATTCCCCTGCCCGATCTGGGGCTACAGATACTAAACCGGTCCGCGGAAAACAACGCCAATACATCACGCGGGCCCACAGATCATGTCATCGGCGGATGCCGCATCGACAGCCAGTTTGTCGCCGGAATTGACCCTTGCACGCTATCTGTGCCGGATCATGGTGCGGTCGAGAGGACTCGAACCTCCACGGGTGTTACCCCACAGCGACCTCAACGCTGCGCGTCTACCAATTCCGCCACGACCGCACGTGATCTGGTAGGTGGCGGGCGTATACGCAATCGCCGCGCCCTTGTGAAGGGCAAAACGCATCGCGCTTTTGACAATTTCGCAGCACCCTGCCAAGAGGACGCGACTGCCATGCACAACAAGGCCCGCCCATGGTCGAATGGATCACCACACCCGGTCTGACGGACTATCTTTCTGCCTGCCGGACAATGGAGGCGCGCGCCGAGGCCATCGCCAGAGGTGAGGCCGAAGAGGCGATCTGGCTGCTTGAGCATCCCCCGCTTTACACCGCAGGCACATCAGCGCGCCCCGCCGACCTGACCGACCCGGACCGTTTCCCGGTCTTCGATACGAAACGCGGCGGGCAATATACCTATCACGGCCCCGGTCAGCGGGTGGTTTACGTAATGCTGGACGTGGGCCGGCGCGGGCGGGACGTGCGCGCCTTCGTCAAGGCGCTCGAGGACTGGGTGATCGCCACGCTCGATCAGTTCAACGTCACGGGCGAGATCCGCGAGGGCCGCGTCGGCGTCTGGGTGGTGCGCGATGACAAGCCGCTGACCGCCACGGGGCACAAACCCGAGGACAAGATCGCCGCCATCGGCATTCGCCTGCGCAAATGGATCAGTTTCCACGGCATCTCGATCAATGTCGAACCGGAGCTTGCGCATTTCAGCGGTATCGTGCCCTGCGGGATCACCGAGCATGGCGTGACGTCGCTGGTGGATCTGGGCCTGCCGATCACCATGGATGATCTGGACGTGGCGCTGAAAAAGACGTTCGGGGATGTGTTCGGCGGCGATCCGCCCATGTGATCAGGCGCGCGGCGCCTGTCACCCGGGCAACGCCACGAAACTGGTCAGCGCCGCCGTGGCTGCCAGCACCAAGAGTGCGACCCCCTGCTCAAGCCGCAGGCTGCGGCGCAGGGCCATGTCGGCCCCTGGCGCACCCGCCGCAAGTGCGGGTACATGGCGCAGCTTGTTCGCCGCGCCCAGCCACAGGAACGCCAGCACCGCCGCCAGCTTTAGCATCAGCCAAAGGCCATAACCGGTCAGCAAACCATCGAAGGACCCCACCAGCCACCATGCCATCACGACGCCGGCCACCCCGAGGACCGGCAACGCCACGGCGGCGATCCGGCCGAACCGTTCGCCCACCCGCACGGCAGGGGCGCTGTCGCCCGGCGTCACGGTCAGCCAGATCAGCGGGGCAAGGATGCCAATCCAGAACGCCGCCGCCACCAGATGCAGCCACAACAGCGCGGTGATCCA
>JANSYB010000239.1 GCA_024742655.1 Paracoccaceae bacterium
CACGCCTGTTTCGCGCTGACCGACGCAGGTTATGAAACGATCATGATCAACTGCAACCCCGAGACGGTCAGCACCGATTATGACACCTCCGACCGGCTGTATTTCGAACCACTGACCTTTGAACATGTCATGGAAATCCTGCGGGTCGAACAACAGGCGGGCACCCTGCATGGCGTGATCGTGCAGTTCGGCGGGCAGACCCCGCTGAAACTGGCCAACGCGCTGGAAAACGAGGGTATCCCGATTCTTGGCACCTCGCCCGATGCCATCGACCTGGCCGAGGACCGCGAACGCTTTCAGGCGCTGGTCAACCAACTGGGCCTGAAGCAGCCCAAGAACGGCATTGCGTCCACCGACGCACAGGCCCTTGCGATTGCCGAGGAGATCGGTTTCCCGCTGGTGATCCGGCCCTCTTACGTGCTGGGCGGGCGCGCGATGGAAATCGTACGCGACATGGGGCACCTGGAACGCTACATCAAAGAGGCTGTCGTGGTATCGGGCGACAGTCCCGTTCTGCTGGACGGCTACCTGTCCGGCGCGATCGAATGCGACGTCGATGCCCTGTCGGACGGCAAGAACGTCCATGTCGCGGGCATCCTGCAACATATCGAAGAGGCCGGCGTGCATTCGGGTGACAGCGCCTGTTCCCTGCCGCCCTATTCCCTGCCGCAATCCGTCATCGACGAGATCGAGAGCCAGACACGCGCCCTGGCCACCGCGCTGAACGTGCGGGGCCTGATGAACGTGCAATTCGCCGTCAAGGATGGTGACATCTACCTGATCGAGGTGAACCCGCGGGCCAGCCGCACGGTGCCCTTCGTGGCCAAGGCGACCGATAGCGCCATCGCGTCCATCGCCGCGCGCCTGATGGCCGGCGAAAGCCTTGACGCTTTCCCCTATCGCGGCCCCTACCCTGCGGATGCCAAGCCCGGCACCCTGCCGATGGCCGACCAGATGACGCTGGCCGATCCGGCCATGCCGTGGTTCTCGGTCAAGGAGGCGGTGATGCCCTTTGCCCGCTTCCCGGGTGTGGACACGATCCTTGGCCCCGAAATGCGCTCCACCGGCGAGGTGATGGGCTGGGATGTCTCGTTCCCGCGCGCCTTTCTGAAGGCGCAGATGGGCGCGGGCACGCAATTGCCCGACAGCGGCAAGGTGTTCTTCTCGGTCCGGGATGCGGACAAGACGCAGCAACTGGTCGAGACGGCCCAAACACTGGTGGACCTTGGCTTTTTCATCGTCGCCACGCGTGGCACGGCGAATTTTCTTGAGGCCTATGGGATCACCTGCGAGGTGGTCAACAAGGTCTATGAGGGCCGGCCCGACGTGGTCGATATGCTCAAGGACGGGCAGATCGCGCTGGTGATGAACACCACCGAGGGGGCGCAGGCCGTCGAGGACAGCCGCGAAATCCGCTCGGTCGCGCTCTATGACAAGATCCCCTACTACACCACGGCCGCCGCCGCCCATGCCACGGCCCTTGCCATGAAGGCCCGGCAGGAGGGGGAATTGACGGTCATGCCCCTGCAGGGAGAGACCGCCTGATCGCGGTTTCTGCGTCGCGGAATACCCGAATGGGGCTCACGCGCCGGTGATCTGTGTTGCATAGGCGAAACAGCGCGTGGAACAGGGGCTGTTTCGCCAACCGCAACAGTCACACAAAGCACTGTTAATATTTGATAATTTCCGGATTCAAGCAGCCATGCCGAAATGCCAGATCAGGCATGTTGAAATTGCATGGATTTTTAGTCGGAAATTTATTGCACCGCAGAAAAATATGACTATTTGCGGGTTATCGAAACGACGCGAAACGTGTCGTAACCGTAACATCAAGGACCAGGAGGCCCACATGACCCGCGACGATCTGAACCGCGAACTGAAAACCCGTGCTGCCACCTGGCATCCGCTGGCCATTTTCTATGGCCTGATTGTCGCCACGCTGTTCCTCGCAGCCTGACGCGACCTGGCGCGCCATAGCGCGTCTGCAAATGATCCATCACAGCGGCCCGGCATACTGCCCGGGCCGTTTTGTTTTGAATCTGGCCCGCCCGAAAACCGAAACGGCGGCCGGATCAAACCGGCCGCCGCTCACTTTTGCACGCGGGGCGTTGGCGTCAGGCGCCCGTGCCCTCGACCTTCTTGTCGGTCGGGTCGATCTTGGCCGCGGCCGCGTCGCCCACATTGTCGACACCGCGTTCCTCAAGCAGCGTGGTCAGCCAGTTGGGGTCCATCTCGGGCACCGAGCTGAGCAACAGGTCGGTGTAGGGATGGTGCGGCGGCGTGAACATGTCGTCCTTGGGCCCCTGCTCCACCACCTTGCCGTGCTGCATCACCACGACCTCATCCGCGATGGAGCGCACCGTGGCCAGATCATGGGTGATGAACATGTAGGACAGGTTCAGCTCGTTCTGGAGCCGGTCCAGCAGCCGCAGGATGCCTTCGGCGACAAGCTGGTCAAGCGCCGACGTCACCTCGTCACAGACGATGAAGGTGGGTTCGGCCGCCAGTGCCCGCGCAATCCCGATCCGCTGTTTCTGCCCCCCGGACAGTTCCGGCGGATAGCGGTTGTAGAACTGCGACGGTTCCAGTTCGATCAGGTCGAGGATCTCGTCCACCCGGTTCTTCAGCGCCGCGCCATGCAGGCCCGAATAGAACTGTGCCGGACGGCCGATGATCTCGGAGATCTTGACCTTGGGGTTCAACGCCGTGTCGGCCATCTGATAGATCATCTGGCATTGACGAAGCTGGTCCTTGGTCCGGTTCCTGTAATCGGGGGGAAATGGCTCCCCCTTGAACAGCACCTCACCCTTGGATGGCGGCAAAAGGCCGGTAATGACCCGCGCCGTGGTCGACTTGCCCGACCCGGATTCGCCCACCACCGCGACGGTCATGCCCTCGTAGATATCGAAGGACACATCGTCGAGCACCTTTTCGCCACCGGTATAGGACGCATCCACGTTCTTGACCGAAATCAGCGGCGGCGTGCCATCGGTGGGACGGTACTTCTGCGGGCTGGTAAAGCTGCGCACCGCCCAGAGCGACTTGGTATAGTCCTCCTTGGGATTGTTCAGCATTTCCTCGGTCGCGGCTTCCTCGACCTCGTTGCCTTTCAGCAGCACCTTGATCGTGTCGGCCATCTGCGCCACGACCGCAAGGTCGTGCGTGATATAGATCGCGGCGGTGTTGAACTGCTCCACGATGTCGCGAATGGCCGCCAGCACCTCGATCTGGGTGGTCACGTCCAGCGCGGTGGTCGGTTCATCAAAGATGATGAGGTCCGGCCGGCAGGACATGGCCATGGCCGTCATCGCACGCTGCAACTGACCGCCCGACACCTGGTGAGGATAGCGAAAGCCGATTTCCTCGGGGTTGGGCAGACGCAGGCGGCGATAGAGATCGACCGCGTCTTCCTGCGCTTCCATCCGCTTCTTGATGCGGTATTGCAGCGGCGCCTCGGTGTGCTGATCGATCAGCTTGTGCGCCGGGTTGAACGACGCGGCCGCCGATTGCGCCACATAGGCGATGCGAGAACCGCGCAGCGCGCGTTTCTCTGATTCGCTGGCCGTGGTCAGTTCCATCCCGTCGAACTCGATCGAGCCGTTCGAGATGCGGGTGCCGTCCCGGGCATAGCCCATGGCAGCCGCCCCGATGGTGGATTTGCCCGCGCCGGATTCCCCGATCAGGCCCATCACCTCGCCGCGGTGGAGGGTCAGGTCGACACCCTTGATGATGTCGACCCATTGCTCATCCGAATAGCCCTGGATCTTCAGGTCTCGGATTTTCAGAAGGACACTCTGGTCTTTGCTCATTGTGATTACTCCTTCAGGCCTGAGGACCGATGCAGCATCCAGTCCACCACGAAGTTGACCGCGACAGTCAACAGCGCGATGGCGGCCGCGGGGATGAGTGGCGTGATGTCACCGAACGAGATCAGCGTCGCGTTTTCCCGCACCATGGATCCCCAGTCCGCCGTCGGCGGCTGAATACCAAGGCCAAGGAACGACAGACCCGCCACCAGAAGGAACACGAAGCAGAACTCGAGCCCGAATTCCGCAACCAGCGGCGCGGTCGAGTTCGGCAGGATCTCACGGCGGATCAGGTACCATGTCCCCTCCCCGCGCAACTTGGCGGCCTCGATATAATCCATCACCACCACGTTGCCCGCCACCGCCCGTGTCAGGCGGAAAACGCGCGGCGCATAGATGATGGCCACAGCCACGATGATCACCTGGATATCCGGGCCGAAGATCGACAGCATCAGCAGCGAGAAGATCAGCGACGGGATCGACATGATCACGTCGGCGATCCGGCCCATCAACTGATCGAACCAGCCGCCCTTGGTGGCCGCCAGCAGACCCGCCAGTGCCCCCAGGATGAACGCGGCGAGCGTGGCGGCAAGCGCCAGCCCGACCGAGTTGCGCGCGCCGTAGACGATCCGGCTGAACATGTCGCGTCCCAGCTGATCGGCGCCCAGAAGCATGTTTTCATCCGGCGGCGCAAAGGCCGACGAAATCACCTCGGCCTCGCCATGCGGCGCAATCAAGGGTGCGGCGATGCCCATCACCGCGTAGGTGAAGACAACGAACAACCCGAAGGCCGCCGTCATCGGCGCGGTGCGTAACTCCTTGGCCGTGTCCGGCGACAGGGGCGAGACGATCAGCATGATCAGGATCAGCGCGGCGAACATCTCGGTGATACCCCAGCCGAAAGTGGCCGACAGGAACGACAGCACGACCAGCGCGACGAGCACGCTGACGAATACCGTACTGTTGCCCCGGAACGGGGCCCCGATATCGCCCTCGGCCAGCTGGACAAGAAATTCCTTGAAGCCGAAGGACACCATGCCCGCAATTGCCAGAAGCCCGGCACAGACCGCCACGGTCCTGAGTGCGCCCACCCCGCCCACGATGCCCAGAACGAACGAGACAAGGGTCAGCGAGAACAGCAGCAGAAACACCGAACGGTAGTTGAAATAGACCGCCGCGCAGGAC
>JANSYB010000164.1 GCA_024742655.1 Paracoccaceae bacterium
GCATTCACCTCGCCCGGAATCGCGCCCTCCGACTCGACGGCCTCCATCTGCTCGGGATCGAACAGGTCATAGAACAGTTTGACCTTGCCACCGAGGTCCAGCGCGATGGTGGCCGGATCACGCGGCAACTGGCCGCCCGGATCGAACATCCCCCAAAGCATTTCGGACATGGTGAAATCGCCCAGCGTCAGGCCAAGCTCGAAATCCTGTTCCTCGTCGCTCCTGCTGACAGGGATGGTCAGGTTGAAGCCCGTCTCCTGCATCGCCAGCTCGACAGGCAGAGGGATGTCCCCGCCGGACATAGCCAGGTTCATGCCGGTTGTCGTCAGCGCATAGGTCAATCCGTCATCGCTCATCGCGATATCGAACTCCCCGCTTTCCGAGCTGGTCCTGCCCTCCGTCACGCTGCCGTCTTCATCGAGAGTGAACTGGGAAGACCCATCGCGGTACATCATCTTCCCGTCCACCGAGAAGCCCGCCGCCATGGCCGCTGCCATGTCACTGGCATCCATTTCAAGCGGCATGGAGGTTGTCGCGGCAAAGTCCGTGCCACCCAGCTTCCCCTTGATGATCATCCGGGCATCCGGCGATTCGGGGTCTTCGAAGTCCAGATCATAGCTCAGGGGGCCGGATGTCATTTTCTGGTCGGTCTTGCGCAGGGTGTTCACCATCACCCGCGTCGTGCCAGCGATATCCGCGATGGTCATCCGTGCGGTCCCATCCGGAAACGGACCAAGGGCCTCGTCCCCGCTCACCCCCACAAGGCGCACGCCCATTTCTGCCGCGGCATAGGCATAGGACATGTCTTCGGGACTGCCCGAAGCCGTCATCGTCAGGCCGGTATGGGTATATTCCAATTCGGTGCGCACCATGTCGCCATCCGGACCGGTGAAGACGGCAACGATCGGCATGATCGACGGCAGGGAAACATCGACCGTGCCGTCACCGTTCTCGGTGAATGTCAGCTCGCCCAGCTCCATTGCCAGGGCGCTGTCCTCTTCGGGAATGTCGATACTCATCGTCACGTCGGTCACGTTCAGGGTGTCGCCAGATTGCACCTCGGACGCTTCGACCGCGTAGCCCGAGCTTTCGAGATAGGTCTTCCAGTCGGCCCAGACCTGTTGTGCCGTAACATCCGCAAATGCCGCGGACCCAGTCATGAAAATGGATATGGCCGCCGCCGATGTGGCCGCCCGTTTGAAAAAAACCATGATGAACCCTTTCCGTTGAAGTTCTCGCCGATCAGCTTCCGTCCTTGCGCAGACAGGGTCAAGGGCTTGTTGCTGGACCATGGCGCGACGTGAGGTTACCAACACGTATAAACGCAGGAGGCAACATGCAAGCGACAGGAAAAACGGTTCTGATCACGGGGGCAAGCCGCGGCATCGGCGCGGCGGCGGCGCGTGTCTTCGCACAGGCGGGTGCGAATGTGGTGCTGACCGCCCGCAGCGCAGAGGCCCTTGCCGGCCTCGCCGCCGAGATCGGGCCAAAGGCACTGGCCATGCCCTGCGACGTCAGTCGCTACGCCGACGTCGCGCAGGCGGTCGAGGCGGCGCAATCGACCTTCGGCACCCTGGATGTGCTGATCGGAAATGCCGGGGTGATCGAGCCGATTTCCCACCTCGACGCCGCCGACCCCGAGGCCTGGGGGCACGTGATCGACATCAATCTCAAGGGGGTCTTTCACGGAATGCGCGCGGCGATGCCCGTGATGACGGCGCAGGGCGGCGGAACGATCATCACCATCAGTTCGGGAGCGGCGCACAACGCGCTGGAGGGCTGGAGCCATTACTGCGCCTCCAAGGCCGGGGCCGCCATGCTGACCATGTGCGCCGACAAGGAGGGCCGCGCGGCGGGCCTGCGGGTGATGGGATTGTCGCCCGGCACGGTCGCCACCCAGATGCAGACCGAGATCAAGGCCAGCGGCATCAACCCGGTCAGCCAGCTGGACTGGTCCGATCACATCGCGGCCGACTGGCCTGCGAAGGCGCTGCTGTGGATGTGCAGCGCCGATGCGGACCCGTTCATCGGACAGGAGATTTCGCTGCGCGACGAAAGTATTCGCAAACGGGTGGGGCTGACATGATCGGGCTGGACAAGCACGAAGACGGGCTGTGGGTGGTCACCATCGACCGGCCGGACAAGGCCAATTCGCTGACCCGCGAGATGCTGGAGCGCCTTGCGGATATCGCCGAGGAGGCGCGCGCGGCGCGGGTGCTGGTCCTGACCGGCAATGGCAAGGTGTTCTCGGCGGGTATGGACCTCGAGGCCGCCAAATCAGGGCTGGCCACGGACGGTGTCTGGGAACGTCTTTCGGGCGCGATCACCGCCTTGCCCGGGCTGACCATTGCGGCGCTGAACGGCACGGTTGCGGGCGGCGCCATCGGCATGGTGCTGGCCTGCGATCTGCGGATCGCGGCGCCGGGGACCAAGGTGTTCTACCCGGTGATGCAGCGCGGGTTCCTGCCGCAGCCGTCTGACCCGGGGCGCCTGACCGCACTGATCGGGCCCTCGCGGGCGCGGATGATCCTGATGGCGGGGCAGAAGGTAGACACCGAGACGGCCCTGGGCTGGGGGCTTGTCGATCGTATCGCCGACGCGAGCGCGCTTTTGGACACCGCCCGCGCGCTGGCCGCCGACACGCTGGCCGCCACGCCCGAACACGCCGCGGCCATCAAGCGCCTCTGTCAGGGCTGAGCGCGCAACGGTCGGAATCGGGCGCCCCAGAAAATTCGTACGAATTTTCTGGGCCCCTCACGTCACCCGGATCCAGTTCATCATGCCCGACATCTGGTGGGCGGCCATGTGGCAATGAAACATCCAGTCGCCCGGATTCTCGGCCACGAAAGCGATCTCGCGCGTCTCGTCCGGTCCCACCAGCAGCGTGTCGCGCCACGGCCCCAGACTGCCGCCCGGCAGAACCTCGCGGAAATGCATGCCGTGCAGATGCATGGCATGTTCGAAGGCGGTGCGGTTGGTGATCGGAATGCGGATCGTCTCGCCCAGAAAGGCCTCAACCAATGGCGCCTCTGCCATGCCCGCCAGCCCGTTGAAGGCCCAGAATTGCCCTTCCTGCGCCAAAGCGCGCATGTCCATCTTGGTGCCTTTCCACGTGGCCCCCTCCGGCAGACCCCGCATCGCGCCGCCCTTCATCACAAGGGGGATCTTCCGGGCATCGTCCAGCGTCAGATCCGGCAGGTCGTTGGGCGGCAGCGCACCCGGCGCGGGTCGCGGCGTCTGCGCCGGGCCACCGGCGCGCAGGCTGACCATGGCATAGGTGCCGTCCCGTTCCTGCGACGCGATCAGCGCCTCCTCGCCCAGTGCGGCGGCGATGTCGACCAGAAGATCGGCACGCTGCGCCGGGGCAATCGCGACCCGGTCAACCTCTTGCGGCGCGTCCAGCGGCATCCCGTCCAACGCCGCAACCCATACGCGCAACCCTCGGAACACCAGCCGGAACACCCGGGCGGTGGCCGTGTTGACCAGCCGTAGCCGAAGCCGCGCCCCCGACGGGTAATCGCGGGACAGCTCGGGCAGGCCGTTGACGGTGATGTAATTGCCCAGCCGGCCTGCGTGGGACATGTCATGCCGGTTGCCGAAGCTTTCGTGGATCTGCGCCTCTTCGGTCAGACGCCAGTCATCGAGCACGAGAATGTCCTCGGCATCGATATCCGGCGGCGCGGCCTCGTCCACCACCAGCACGCCGGACAAGCCGCGCGAAATCTGTTCGAGGGAATTGGCGTGCGGATGATACCAGAACGTCCCCGCATCCGGCAGCGTGAAGGCATAGTCGAAGTGCCCCCCCGGCGCGACCGGCGGCTGCGTCATGCCCGGCACCCCGTCCATCGCGTTGGGCAGGCGCAGCCCGTGCCAGTGGATTGTCGTCGGCTGCTCCAACCCGTTCACAAGGCGCGCCTCGAGGCGATCCCCGCGACGAAACCGCAATGCGGGCCCCGGCACCTGTCCGTCATAGGCCCACAAACTGGTGGCGGGATAATCGGGCGGCGCGATCTGCAGATGCGCGGGCGCCGCCCGCAGGCGAAGCCCTGTCTCGGATGCCAGGCCGGCCTGCGTCAGGACAGGGGCGGCCACGGATCCGGCCAGAAAGGCACGTCGGTTCATGCTGCAATCCTCCTCGGGTGTCGTCCTATGGTGGTCGCTCCACCGCGTGGGTCAAGACACCTTATCGTTTGCGCCGCGCGCCGGGGTTCTTCGAATGAAAGCCCGGCGGACGTTTCGCGACCCATTTTCGAAACTTTTCCAGCCGGGGATGGGCGCGCAGAGCCGCGATAGTGGCATAGTCCCGTGCCAGCTCGGCCTCGGTCAAGGTCGCATGAATCTCGTTGTGACAGATCTGGTGCAGCAGCACGGTCGGCCCGCCCTTGCCGCCCTTGAGCTTGGGAATGAGGTGATGCAGGCTTTGCCGCGCCTCGGGCGGGATCGGGCGATCACAGAGCGGGCAAACCGGGTCATCCATGTCTTTTCCTTGATCCTGACGCGCCGGACGGGCAAGAGGATGGGCGAAGCGCCGAAAATGGCAAGGGATGACACGATGGACTGGGACAATCCGCCCCCGATCGTTGCACAGGCGATGGAATATGGCCTGCAAGGCTGGGACATCGCCAAGGGCTGGCTGCTCAGCCCGGCGGCCTGGTCGCAATTCGGCCTGCTGGTCGCGGCCTACCTTCTGGCCGTGTTCATCAGCCGCAAGCTGCACCCGACACTGACCCGGCTGCTGACCCCGCCCGCCGAACAAGAGCACGTGCTCGCACAGGCGCGCCGGTTCGTGCTGATGTTCGTGCCGCTTGTCCTGCCATTGCTGGCCTACGTGTTCACCGGCATCGGCGAAAGCGTGACGCGATCGATCTTTGGCTCGGGGGCGGTTATCGCCTTTGGCAAGCGCCTGTTCCTGTTCCTGGCGGTACGCATCCTCGTGCGGGATATCATCAGCGACCCGTTCCTCAAACTGCTGGGCCGCTACGTGATGATCCCGGTGGCCGCGCTTTATGCGCTTGGCCTGCTGGATGTGGTCACCGCCAAGCTGCAAGCCACGATCGTACCGCTGGGCAACATGTCGTTCGACCTGTTGTGGCTGATCAAGGCCGTCGTGGCCGGTGGCGTTATCTTTTGGCTGGGGCGTTGGTCGAACGAACAATCCAGCAGCTATATCGAGGCGCAAAAGGAAATGCGTCCGGCCACACGGCAACTGGCCGCCAAGGCCGCGGAAATCGCCATTTTCGGCGCCGCTTTCCTGATCCTGATGAACTTCCTCGGCATCTCGCTCACCTCGCTGGCGGTGCTTGGCGGTGCGATCGGCGTGGGCCTCGGCTTTGGCCTGCAGAAGATCGCGTCGAATTTCATCTCCGGCGTGATCCTGTTGCTGGAGGGGCAGGCCACGGTCGGGGACTATGTGGAACTCGACAATGGCGAGGCCGGCACGATCGTGAAAACCACGGCCCGCGCCATGATCCTCGAAACCTTCGACGGGCGCTGGATCGTCGTGCCGAACGAGGATTTCATCACCACGCGCGTCGTGAACTATTCCGACCAGGGCAGCGCCAACCGATACGAGGCGCCATTCTCGGTCAGCTATGACACGGATATCAACATTGTCCCAGACATCATCGAGGCGGCGGTGTCGAAACTGCCCTTTGTGCTGAAGGAGCCTGACGGGCCGGATTGCGAATTGCGCGCCTTTGGTGACAGCGGCGTGGAATTCGCGGTGGAATTCTGGGTGAACGGGATCGATGACGGCCGCAACAAGTTCACCCCGCAGGTGATGTTCGCGATCTGGAACGCGTTGAAAGAGAACGACATCGAAATCCCCTATCCCCAGCAGGTCGTGCATCACAAGGGGCTGGGCGCGCAGACACCGCCCGGCGCATGACCCATGCCGTCGTGATCGGCGCGGGCCCCGCGGGCCTCATGGCCGCCGAAGAAATGGCACGGGGCGGGC
>JANSYB010000426.1 GCA_024742655.1 Paracoccaceae bacterium
CCCGCCTCGGTCATCACGCCGACCAGCGCACCGGTGTCCGCGATCAGCACGTCCGGCCGCTCCGCCCGCGTCCACAGCAACAGCGCCACCAGAACCGGCGCCACGCCCAGCAGACGCAACCGCCCTTGCCACAGAACGGCGAAAAGCGCACCAAGCATCATCATCGGCAGGATCAGCGGTCCGGGGCTGATCACCGTGCCGCGCGCGCCCTCAAGCGCGGACACCCAACTCGCCACCCCGAGGATCCAGTCGATCCCGAGGCCCATGACCCACAGCGCGATCCAGTCAAGGCCAAGCGGCAAGAGGCAGGCCGCCAGCACCGCCGCGGGCATGACCAGCACGCCCATCAGCGGTACGGTCAGCAGGTTGGCCAGCAGGCCGTAATGAGCGAACTGGTTGAAATGCGCCGCGGCAATGGGCGCCGTGGCCAGACCCGCCACGCCCGACGAAATCACGACCGCCATGATCGGTCGCAACCAGGCCGGCCCCCGCCCGGGCCCGAACGGGGTGCCGCGCGACCAGTTGAACACCGCCACCAGGGCCGTGGTGGCGGCAAAGGACATCTGGAAGCCCGGGCCCAGCAACGCCTCCGGGCGCAGGATCAGCACGATCATCGCCGCCACGGCCACGCCCCTGAGGCTGAGCGCGCGCCGGTCCGCCAGCACCGCCAGAAGGGCCACGGCCACCATGACAAAGGCACGTTCCGTCGCCACGTTGCCGCCCGACAGCGCAAGGTATCCCGCCGCCGCCACCAGGGCGACGCAGGCCGCCAGTTTCTTCGAGGGCACGCGCAGGCCCACGGTGGGCCAGGCCGCAAGACCAAGCCGCACGGCGGCAAAGACGAACCCGGCCACAAGCCCCATGTGCAGGCCCGAGATGGCCAGAAGATGCGCCAGGTTGGTGATCCGCAGATTTTCCACCACCTGCTGGTCGAGGCCCGAACGATCCCCGGTCATGATCGCCGCCGCGAACGGGCCCGCCTTGCCCGGCAGGCTGTCCTGTACGCGCTCTGACATGGCCATGCGGGCCCGGAACACCCATTGCCCACTTTCCGGCGGCTCAAGGATCAGAACAGGCGTGCGGGTATATCCGACCCCGCCCAGCCCCAGAAACCAGGCGTGGCGCTGAAAGTCGAATCCGCCCGGCTCGACCGGGCCACCGGGCGGCGACAGATGCCCCGTCAGGATGACGGTCGCGCCGGGCACGGGCGTGAACCCGGCCTGATCGCCATGCAACGAGACCCGAACCCGCTTCGGCATGCGTCGCGGCGCGGTGCGTTCCAGCACCACGCGATCCAGCGTCAGGCGCACCGCGTCGGACCCGGACCGGTCGATGCCCACGACACGCCCCTCGATCGCGCCGTAATAGCGCCAGTCCAGCACCGGGTGCGCCACCTGGTGGGCCCGCAGCCCGGCCAGGCAGAACCCCGCAAGGATCAGCGCCATCCCCCATGTCACCGGCGACACGATCCCGCCAAGCCGCCAACCCAGCAGGATCAGCAACACGATGCCCGCACCGGCCGCGCCATAGATCACCGCATCTGGCTCGATCCGAAGGGCGAAATAGACGCCGATGCCACAGGCCAGCATCACCGGCGCCCACGGGAACAGATGCCCCCGCTGCGCCAGCCAGACCGCGGCTGCATTTTGCCAGATGGCCGCCACTTGTTTCCCCTCCGGTGGGTCGCTAGACAGGCACCCGAACCCTGCGTTTACGCTATCGCTGTCATCCTTACCGAAAGGTTAACCCGCGCCATGTCGCAAAAGGTCGTGACCCGTTTCGCCCCCTCGCCCACCGGCTTCCTGCATATCGGCGGGGCGCGCACGGCGCTGTTCAACTGGCTTTATGCGCGTGGGCGCGGCGGCACCTTCCTGCTGCGGATCGAGGATACGGACCGCGCCCGCTCCACCCCCGAGGCGACGCAGGCCATTCTGGACGGGCTGGCCTGGCTTGGGCTGGACCATGACGGCGATGTCATCAGCCAGTTCGCCCGCGCCGACCGCCATGCCGAGGTCGCCCATCAGCTTCTGGCCGAGGGCAAAGCCTACAAGTGCTTCTCCACCCAGAACGAGATCCAGGCCTTCCGCGAGGCGGCCCGCACCGAGGGCCGTTCGACCCTGTTTCAAAGCCCCTGGCGCGATGCCGATCCGGCGACGCATCCCGATGCGCCCTACGTCATCCGCATCAAGGCCCCGCGCGAGGGCAGCACGGTGATCGCAGACGCGGTGCAGGGCGACGTGACCATCCGAAACGATCAACTCGACGACATGGTATTGTTACGATCGGACGGCACACCGGTGTACATGCTGGCCGTGGCGGTGGATGACCATGACATGGGCGTGACCCATGTGATCCGGGGGGATGATCACCTCAACAACGCCGCGCGCCAGATGCTGATCTATCAGGCCCTGGGCTGGCCTCTGCCGGTTTATGCGCATATCCCGCTTATCCACGGCCCGGACGGCAAGAAACTGTCCAAGCGGCACGGCGCGCTCGGCGTCGATGAGTACCAGAAAATGGGCTACCCGGCGGCCGGTATGCGCAATTATCTGGCCCGCCTTGGCTGGAGTCACGGGGACGACGAGTTCTTCACCGACGCGCAGGCGCAGGAGTGGTTCGATCTGGGCGGGATCGGCAAATCCCCCGCGCGGTTCGATTTCAAGAAGCTGGAAAATCTCTGCGGTCAGCATATCGCGGCCGCCGACGATGCTGCGCTGCTGCATGAGCTTGAGGCTTTCTTGTCCGTGACCGGCGAACCACCCCTGTCAGAGGCAAAAAACGCCCTTTTGCACAAGGCGATGTATTGCCTGAAAGAACGCGCGAAGTCTTTCCCGGAACTAATTGATAAGGCGCGGTTTGTTCTGGCCAACCGTCCAATCGACATGGACGAGAAAGCCGCCGCGCAGCTGGATGATGTATCCCGTGGTATACTGAAAGAATTGACGCCGCACCTGCAAACTGCTAACTGGACGCGAGAGGACATCGAAGCGACGACAATGCAGTTCGCCGGGTCCCGTGAAATGAAATTCGGCAAGCTTGCCGGCCCGCTGCGGGCCGCACTGGCCGGTCGAACGGCAACACCAAGCGTGTTCGACATGATGCTCGTACTCGGGCGGGAGGAAAGCCTCGCCCGGCTTACGGATGCCGCCGAGCACGGTTAACCGGCTCTTAAGGATGGCTGGACTAATCACCCCGAAGGCCAGCGGGCCCGGGCGAGACGAAAGAGGGACCCATGGCTGAGAGCACCAAAACAGCGAAACTGACCATCGACGGCAAGGAATTCGAGCTGCCGATCTATTCGCCGACCGCAGG
>JANSYB010000574.1 GCA_024742655.1 Paracoccaceae bacterium
CGAGGCCGAAACCGCCTTCCTGGCCTCGGCGCAGGATGTGGATGCGTTTCTGGACGCGCTGATGGTGGACGAGGATCTGCTGCCCGAACAGGTGGTGCTTTTCGGCTTCAGCCAGGGCACGATGATGTCCCTGCACGTGGCCCCGCGGCGCGAGGACCCGGTGGCGGGCATCGTGGCGTTCTCGGGCAAGTTGCTGTCGCCGGAGTTGCTGAAGGACGAGGTGGTCAGCCGCCCGCCGGTTCTGCTGATCCACGGGGATGCCGATGACGTGGTGCCGCCGCAATCGCTGCCCGAGGCGGCCGAGGCATTGCAGGCCGCAGGCTGGCAGGATGTCTATGCCCATATCATGAAGGGCACGGCGCATGGGATCGCTCCGGACGGTCTGTCCGTGGCCCTTGCCTTCATGCGCGACAAGCTGGGATTGTGACGCAAATCCCTTTGGAAGGGATTTGCCAAAAGCTTTGACAAAGCTTTTGGGCGTCAGCCCAGTTTGCGCAGCCGTTTGAACAGGCTCGACGTGTCCCAACGCCCGCCGCCCATTTTCTGCACGTCCTTGTAATACTGGTCCACCAGCGCGGTGACCGGCAGGGAGGCGCCGTTTTCATTCGCCGTGTTCAGGCAGATGCCCAGGTCCTTGCGCATCCAGTCCACGGCGAAGCCGTGCTCGAAATGATCGTCGAGCATCGTCTCATAGCGGTTCGACATCTGCCAGCTGCCCGCGGCGCCCTGGCTGATCACCTCGACCACGGCACGCCCGTCGAGCCCGGCCTTTTCGGCGAAATGCAGCGCCTCGGACAGGCCCTGCACCAGCCCGGCGATGGCGATCTGGTTGCACATCTTGGTCATCTGGCCCGCGCCGGTCTCTCCGATGCGGCGGCAGAGCTTGGCATAGGTGTTCATGATCGGCTCGGCGGCGTCATAGGCGGTCTGGTCGCCGCCGCACATGATGGAGAGCTGGCCGTTCTCGGCCCCCGCCTGGCCGCCCGAAATCGGCGCGTCCACGAAATGCAGGTCGCGCGCGCGCGCCGCCTCGTAAAGCTCTTGGGTGACCATGGCCGACACGGTGGTGTGATCCACGAACACCGCATTGTCCTGCATGCCCGCAAAAGCGCCATCCTCGCCCAGGCATACGCTGCGCAGGTCGTCGTCATTGCCGACACAGGCCATGACGAAATCCGCGCCCTGTGCGGCCTCGCGCGGGGTGGGGGCGGTGCGTCCGCCATGGTCCTGCGCCCATTTTTCGGCCTTTGCGGCTGTGCGGTTGTAGACGCAGACATCGTGCCCGGCGCCCTGCAGGTGCCCGGCCATCGGAAATCCCATCACGCCCAGACCCAGAAATGCCAGCTTTGCCATCGTTTTCCCCTTGCCATTGTGTCAGCCCGGATTTCTGACTATCCCGACCGGGGATGCAAGGCAATTCGGAGGTGGCATGGCGCTGGTGTTCAAATGGCTGATGCGGATCGCGGGCGGTTTGATCATCCTGTGCGTTATGGGCGTGCTGTCCGCGTATTACCTGCTGTCCCGTTCCCTGCCGGAGTATGACAAGACGCTTGCCGTGCCGGGGGTATCCTCACCGGTCGAGATCGTGCGTGACAACGCCAATGTTCCGCATGTTTTCGCCCAGAGCGATACCGACGCCTTCTTCGGTCTGGGCTATGCCCATGCGCAGGACCGGCTTTGGCAGATGGTGATGCTGCGTCGGACGGTGCAGGGGCGTTTGTCCGAGGTGTTCGGCGTTCGAACGGCCGAGATCGACAAGGTGATGCGCCGGTTCGACCTTTACGGTGTGGCGCAGGAGTCTTTGTCGGTTCAGGACGCGTACACGTCGGAGGCGCTGACCGCCTATGCCGCGGGGGTGAATGCCCGGCTCAGCGAGGTCAATGCCGAGGCGCTTGGGCGCGGGGCGCCGGAAATGTTCTTTTTCAATCAGCCGGTCGCCCCGTGGACGCCGGCGGATTCGATCGCCCTCGTGAAACTGATGGCGGTGCAGGTGTCGTCGCATCTCGAACAGGAAGTGCTTTATGCCCGCACGTCCTTGACCCTGACGGACGAGGCGCGGCTGGCCGATATCCTGCCGCTGGCCCCGGGCAGCGGTATCGCCACCTTGCCGGATTACGCCGCGCTTTTTCCCAAGGCTGTGCGGTTTGCCGCGGGCCCGGGCGATGCGCGCCCCGCTGATCCGCTG
This sequence comes from Paracoccaceae bacterium, assembly GCA_024742655.1. Classification (GTDB taxonomy): domain Bacteria; phylum Pseudomonadota; class Alphaproteobacteria; order Rhodobacterales; family Rhodobacteraceae; genus Roseovarius. Next base: position 2,186 of record JANSYB010000574.1, read on the forward strand.
TCGCCGTTCAAGCCGCGCGCCTTCGCGGGGGCCTCGAATGCCTGGGCCGCGGCACCGAAACGCTCGGCATCGGGCGGCACGCTTCTGGCCAACGATCCGCATCTTGGGTTTTCCGCGCC
>JANSYB010000516.1 GCA_024742655.1 Paracoccaceae bacterium
ATCTGCCACGAGGGCGCCCCCGCCGACAGGACGGCGGCACCGGTGAACCATGGCAGACCTTCGTAGCACAGCCCGACAAGGCCCGGCCCCCACCAGCCCGACTTTTTCAGCCGGACAGGCTCGGCCGAATAGGCCCAGGCGGCCAGTACGCCGAACACCGTCGCCCCGAACCCCCAAGGCCCCAGAAGCGACCCGAGCGCCAGCGCCAGAACGCTCATCGCCAGGGCGATCCACAGCCCCCAACGCCCGGGGATACGGCCCGACGGGATCGGGCGATCCGGCTCGTTTATGGCGTCCACATGCCGGTCGCACCAGTCATTGGCGGCCTGACTCATCCCGCAGACGACCGGGCCGGCGAGAACCATGCCGACCAGAACCAGCCACGGCGCGGAGGCAACGGGCACCCCCGAAGAGACAACCCCGCACAGATAGGCCCAGACGGGCGGAAACCACGTTATCGGCTTGATCAGCGTGAGAACCGCGCGCGGTTCGGGATAGCGCCTGTCAGCATGTAAATCGGTTGTGACACTCATAGTGTCAATTAAACCTTACAATCCGGATTCGGGAAAGGTCTTTTTTGCCGCGCCGCACCTGAACGGTGCAATCAGTCGTCGCCACCGCTGTTGATGAGGCCGTGTTTGCGCAGCTTGACGTAAAGGCTTTGCCGCGACAGGCCCAGCATTTCGGCCGCCGCGACGCGGTTGTTACCGGTCAGCTGAACGGCGGTCTCGATGCACATTTTCTCGACCACGTCCGACGTTGCCGAAACCAGCTCCTTCAACGAGGCCGTGCCGACAAGATCCATGACGCTTTTCATGGCGTCCTCGCTGACCATGGCCGAGGCGGTGTCGCCCTCCATGGCATCGCTCGGCGACACGTCGCGGATCACGAAGCCCAGACCGAATTCCCCGCCCTGGTGACGCAGGCGCGCAACGGACACATCCACGGTCGAACGTGTGCCTACAAGGCTTTTGACCTGGGTGGAATAGCTGCGCAGGCGGGATTTCTTCACCGTGCTTTCAAGCATCAGCTTCAGATCGACGGTTCCGCGCACGAGAAACTCGGCAAGGCTCTGATCGCGCACGTCGCGCAGCTGCGCCGCATCGGCCATCACCAGAAACGCCTCGTTGGCATCGCGGATCACGCCCTTGGCGTCCGTCAGCACGATCGCGTCGCTGGTCGATGCGAACAAGAGCGCCAGCGACTGCGCCGCCTCGGGGCCGGCTGTGACACTGTCATCCACCGACACGATCCGGCACAGCATGTAAAGTTCGCCGGCAGCGCGGAAAAACTCGGGGAACAGCGAAACCACCCGGCCGTTGCGACGCGCGACCAGCTCCACGCCCTTCAATTCGTCGGCGCTCGCCGCCGTTTTGAGCGCATCCATCAATTCATCGCGGCGGCGCCCTTCGAAGGCCTGCGCCAGAGACGAGCCGCTCAGCGTATCGGAGGTCGAGCCCAGAATGGCCGCCCCGGCGCTGTTGATGTCGCGAATACGCCCCTTCTCGATCTCGATCAGGACCAGCGGCGTCTCGGATGCCTCGAGCACCACGTTGTAGAATGTCTGTTCGCCGCGCAGCTTCTGCTGATCGCGTTCGCGGGCCTGCTGCTCGGCCAGAAGGCGCTGTTGCACCTCGGCGATCGGCTGCATGTCGCGCCCCAGAAGAAGCACCTGGTGGCCACCCTCGACCCGGTGCAGCGAATACCGCACGGGAAACTCCCAGGTCGCGTTGTCGACATGGTTCAATTCAAGGGGCAGCGGCGCAAACTCCGGGTCCGCGCGCATCGCGGCAAAGCGGCCTCGCAGCTTTTCGATGCTTTCGGGCTGAAGAAAATTCTCGAAGGGACGGCCGACCCAGTGGTCCAGGCACCCCAGCGACGGGCTCTCGGGGTTGACCGAGATCCCCTCCACGTCTCCGGTCTCACCGACCAGAACCGCAATATCCGAGGCGTGCTCGACGATATTGTCGACATGGGCCGGGTCCGGCAGCGCGCCAGCGCTCAGTCGCTCAGATCTGCGTGTTTCCCGCGTCACTTATCCGCCCCGATCTCAACCCGCAAACGGGCCATTTATCTAACACCATCGAACGGCAGAGCTTCTGACACGCTCGCAAGGCCGCACTTCCGAATGGCATCCTGCGCAGAATTCACAGCGTGATCTGCACCCGTGCGGCGCAGGATCTGTGCCGGGTCTTCCACGGCGATGCCGCCCACCACAATCGGCGGAACCTCGTCCAGACTGGTCCGAATGTAATCCACCAATTCAGTAACCTTTTCAACAGAATTTCTCGTTGCGACCGAAACTCCGATCATTGCAAAGCGGCTCGACGCGACAAGCGCGGAGACCTCTTCGTTGCTCAGACCGATGGCCATATGCACCCACAGGCCGTGGCGTCGCAGGTTGTCGGCGGCCACGAAGGCGCCAAGGGAATGCTGTTCGAACTCGGGCACGACCATCAGAACGGACTGACCCAGCGGAATGCTGCGATCGAGCCAGCGCCCCTCGCTTTCGTTGGACCGCGTACGAAACAGGGCCTGCAGACGCGACGCGGCGATCGTGACGTCGACGAAACTCGCCTGATCGGAAATCCAGAGTTCGCCCAGATATTGCGCGGCGGCGGGAACGTAGGTTTGAAACACGTCCTCGGTGCGCACACCGCTGGCCACCAGAGAGGCGATGACC
>JANSYB010000248.1 GCA_024742655.1 Paracoccaceae bacterium
AGGACACGGTTGCCAAGGGTTTCGGCGATCTGAACCGCGTTCAGGGCCGCGCCCTTGCGCAGGTTGTCTGAGACACACCACAGGTTCAGGCCATTGTCGATCGTCGAGTCCTGACGGATGCGGCTGATGAAGGTGGCGTAATCCCCCACGCATTCCTTGGGCGTGACGTAGCCACCCGCCTCGCGCTTGTCGATCACCATGATGCCCGGCGACTCGCGCAGGATATCGCGGGCCTCGTCCTCGTCGAGAAACTCTTCGAACTCGATGTTGATGGCCTCGGAATGGCCCACGAAGACCGGCACGCGCACGCAGGTGGCCGTGACCTTTATCGACGGGTCGATGATCTTCTTGGTTTCCACCACCATTTTCCATTCTTCCTTGGTCGAACCGTCTTCCATGAAGACGTCGATATGCGGGATCACGTTGAAGGCGATTTCCTTCTGGAATTTGGCGGGCGGCACATCGGAGGTCGGATTATAGACCGCTTTTGTCTGCTCCCACAGCTCGTCCATCCCGTCCTTGCCTGCGCCGGACACGGACTGGTAAGTGCTGACCACGACTCGCTTGATCCGGGCGCGGTCATGCAGGGGTTTCAACGCGACGACCATCTGCGCGGTCGAACAGTTGGGATTGGCGATGATGTTCTTCTTTGCGTAGCCATCAACCGCCTCGGGGTTGCACTCGGGCACCACCAGCGGCACGTCCGGGTCATAGCGGTAAAGAGAGCTGTTATCGATCACCACGCAGCCCGCCGCGGCGGCCTTGGGGGCGTAGGTTTTCGTCGCGTCCGAGCCGATGGCGAAAAGCGCGATATCCCAGCCGGTGAAATCGAACGTGTCCAGATCCTGGGTCTTGAGTGTCTTGTCGCCAAAGCTGACCTCTGTGCCAAGCGACCGGCGGCTGGCAAGCGCCACGATCTCATCGACAGGAAACTGGCGCTCGGCCAGAATGTTCAGCATTTCGCGGCCCACATTGCCCGTGGCACCGGCGATGGCGACTTTGTACCCCATATCGGGAATCCCTTTCGTTTCAGGTTGCAGGCGCGCTCATACCGCAGCGCCGCGCCATGTTAAAGGGGGCGCGGTCAGGCCGGGCCTTATTTCGATGTTTTTCGAAATAAGACTTGCCAGCGGATAATATTTCAACAATTCTAGAAATATGAAACAGACAGCGATTCCCGAACTTGACCTGGAAGTGGCCGCCTCGACCTTTGCCGCGCTCGGCAGCGAGCAGCGTCTCGCGGTTCTGCGCACGCTGGTGCGCGCGGGGCCGGAGGGACTTCGGATCGGGGAATTGGGGGAGCGTTCCGGGGTGACAGGCTCGACCCTGACGCATCACATGAAAATCCTGTCTCAGGCCGGGCTCGTGACCCAACAGAAACAAGGCCGCAGCATCCTGTGCGCTGCGGTCGCCTATGACGAATTGCGCACACTCAGCGATTTTCTGCTGCGTGAATGCTGCGCCGACAGTCAGACACACCACAAGGAAAACGGCCATGGCTGATATCTCCGCTCCCTCGCTTCGCCGGACATGGCGCAGTCTCGACAAGGCGTGGCTGGCGCTTGGGCTGATCCTGCTGGCCATCGCGGTGCTGGACACGCCGCAATTCATGCCAACGATGATCTTTACGGCGGGTGCATTGGCAAACACCGCGCCGTTCATCGTCTTTGCCGTTATGGCCGTGGCCTACATGAAGGCGACGGGCGCCGAAACGCTTCTGGCCAAGGCCTTCGAGGGGCATCAAAGCCGCATGATCGTTCTGGCCGCACTTCTGGGCGGGCTGTCGCCGTTCTGCAGCTGCGAGGTCATCCCATTTATCGCGGCAATGCTGGCGCTTGGTGCGCCGCTTGGCGCAGTCATGGCCTTCTGGCTGGCCTCGCCCCTGATGGACCCGGCCATGTTCCTGATCACGTCGGGCACGCTCGGCTGGGACTTTGCCATCGCCAAGACCGTCTCGGCGGTTGGCCTTGGCCTGTTTGGCGGCTTCGTGACGATGTTGCTGGCCCGCTCGGTTGTTTTCGCCGATCCGCTGCGCGAAAAGCCGCAGGTCGGCGGATGCTGCGGCGTCAAGAAACCGTTCGAGGGCAAACCGGTCTGGCGCTTCTGGTCCGATGCCCCCCGCATCGCCGTGTTCCGCGAAAACCTTCTTGAAAACGGTGTTTTCCTGCTGAAATGGCTGACACTTGCCTATGTGATCGAGTCGTTGATGCTGGAATACGTCCCCGCTGACATGATCGCGTCGCTTCTGGGCGGGAACGGCATCGGTACCATTTTCCTCGGGGCGCTTGTCGGGGCCCCGGCCTATCTCAACGGCTATGCCGCCGTGCCGCTGGTCGATGCCCTTTTGGCGCAAGGCATGAGCAACGGCGCCGCGATGAGCTTCGTTCTGGCCGGCGGGGTCAGCTCCATCCCGGCCGCAATCGCCGTGTGGGCCCTCGTCAAACCTCGGGTTTTTGCCGCATATCTCAGCCTTGCGGTGACTGGCGCCGTCATGGCCGGTCTTGCGTGGCAGGCGATTGCCTGACATCACGGCACCCCCGCACCGGGCCATTGGGCGTCGCCATCTTCAACATCCCGTGCAGGGCCGATAAAAACCGTGTTCTGCACGGTTTTTCTTGGTATGGAGCATAAAAATGCCCAGATTTGGTGTAATACCGTTTCCAGTTCCGGCATAATCGCGGGAAATCTTGGCTAATTATGCCTTAACCAAGCCTCGCTAAAGAGGTCAGGCAAGAGCAGCGGCGGAGCCTTTGGATGCTCGAGTTCGACAATGTCAGCAAGTCCTTCTGGACGGGCACGCAGCGCAAGGTGATCCTTGACCGCGTGTCGTTTCGTGTCGAACTGGGCCGCAGCCTTGGAATTCTTGCGCCGAACGGAACGGGAAAGACCACGCTGATCAAGATGATGGCAGGCCTGGAAAAACCAGATGAAGGCGACATACGGCGCGGCTGCCGGATCAGTTTTCCGCTTGGGTTCATGGGCGGCGTGATCTCTCGGATCTCGGCCAAGGAAAACGCGCGCTACATCGCGCGGCTCTATGATCTGGATCCGGATTACATCGAGGCCTATTGCCGGTATGTCTGCAACTTGGGCGAATATTTCGACCAGCCGCTTGGCACCTATTCATCCGGGATGCGGGCGCGGTTCACCTTCTCGCTGATGCTGGCGCTGGATTTCGACATGTACCTGATCGACGAGGGCATGCCGAATTCCACCGATGCCGAGTTCAACCGTCGCGCCGGCGACATCCTGAAAGAGCGGTTGCGCACCACCACTGTCGTGATCGTCTCCCACCAACCCGCGACGCTGGAAAGGTTTGCCAGGGAAGCCGCTGTTTTGATGGACGGCAAATTGTACATGTTCGATACCCTTGAAGAGGCGAAGCAGCTTTATGACTACGAAACCCAAGGCTAGAAAGTTCCGCATTCGCAGAACGACGCCTCAGCCGAGCCAATCCAGCGCGGCACCGGCGGCCGATGCGTCGCCCCCGCCCCCGCAGGATACCGGAACAACGCCGCCGCCATCGTCGACCGACACCGCCGGAAACGAGGCCCCGACCCGTGAGGGCGAGGTCAGCTCCGCGCGCGAGGTCTCGGTGTCGCACGATATCGATGATATCCGCAGAGAGGGCCTGACAGGACGGCAGCTTCGCATGGCACGGCGGATGGCCCAGAAACACGGGCTTGCCCCGACCTCGGATTTCGATGCGGTGCGGCTTTTGCGCGAGCGCGGGATCGATCCGTTTCAGCGGGCGAATGTTCTCGAACTGGTATCCAATGACGGCGCCAAGGCCGCGCAGCAGGCAAAGGGCGAAACCGATGGGCGCGTGCAACTGCCGCAGACGATGCCTGTCGGACAAGTGGCCCTGCCTTCGACCGATGTGAACCCCGCCGACCGGCGCGCGCAGGAAATCCAGAAAATACAGCGCGACATCGCCCGTCGCAGGCGCCGCAAGATCGCCCTTCTGGTGTCGCGTCTGGCGGCCTTCGTGATGCTGCCCACGCTGATCGCGGGATATTACTTCTACGTCATCGCGACGCCCATGTACGCCACCAAATCCGAGTTCCTGATCCTCACGGCTGATGGCGCGGGCAACAGCGGCGGCGGCCTGGGTGGCCTTTTGCCCAGTCAGTTCGCCACAGGCCAGGATTCGATCGCGACACAATCCTACCTGCAATCCAAGGACGCCATGCTGCGGCTGGATGACGATGTCGGCTTTCGCGCGCATTTCAGCCAGCCCGACATCGACGCGCTTCAGCGGCTTGATCCCGATGCGACCAATGAGGCGGCCTACAAGGTCTACAAGAAATACGTAAAGCTGGGATACGACCCGACCGAGGGCGTTATCCGGATGGAAGTCTCGACAGCCGACCCCGCGGTCAGCCAGGTCTTTTCCGAAAAGCTGATCGAATACGCAGAGGAACGCGTCGATCAGCTGAGTCAGGAAAAACGGCAGGACGCGGTCAAGACCGCCGTGCTCAGCCTTGAGGAAGCCAAGGAAGAGCGCCGTGCGGCGCAACGCCGGCTGGTCAAACTGCAGGAGGGGACGATCCTGGACCCCGAAGGCGAGATTGCCAACATTCGTCAGCTTATCGGAAATGTCGAAGTGCAGTTGCAGGAAAAGCAACTCGCCCTGAACACGCAGTTGAACAACTCCCGCCCGAACCAGGCCCGGGTCGAGGCGCTGCGCAGCGAAATCGAGGTGCTGCAGGCCGAACTGGACAAGCAGAATGCACGGCTGACACAAGCCACCGAGACCACATCGTCGCTGGCCTCTCAGGCGGCGGAAATCCAGATGGCGCAGGCCGATCTGGCAACATCCGACATGGTATTGCAGGCCGCTTTGGAGACAAAACGCCAATCCGAGATCGAAGCCAACAAGCAGGTCCGCTACCTGACCGTC
>JANSYB010000511.1 GCA_024742655.1 Paracoccaceae bacterium
GATGAAGACCCACGCGTCCCGGCGCCCGGTGGCCGCCGCGCAGACACCGGTGCCCGGGCAATAGCCCGCCGCGGCCCAGCCGGCCCCCAGCATGAGACCCCCGATGAAGACGCCCACATAGGCGGTCTTGACGTCCATGTGGCCGACATCGACAAGGCCCACCATTTGTCCGGCGAACATCAGGGTGGAGCCCACGCCGATCGCCAGCAGGATGGTTTTCATCAGGTGCAGGTTGGTCAGCGACAGCATCCGCCCGATCCAGTTGGGGCTGGTGGCGCCGATCCGGTCCAGAACGAAGCCGAAGGCGGCCCCGATCACGAGTGCGAGAATGATGGATGTCATGGCTCAGGCCTCCTTGCGGTAAAGCATCATCGAAACAGGGATCGCGGCGGCGAAGGCGCCGAGCGCGAAGATATAGCCCGACATGGCGGTCTGCATCATGCCCGACATCATGTGACCCGAGGTGCAGCCGCCCGCGAGACGCGCGCCATAAAGCACGATGAACCCGCCCAGAAAGGCCAGCGCATAGCGCTTGACCGGGGTGTCGCCGTAATTGGCCCGCCAGATTTCGGGCAGACGACGTTCCTGCGCGCCGATCCCGCCGCGCAACATCGCCGAGGCGAACGCGCCCACGGCCATGGCCAGCACAAAGACGAAGCTGTAGTTCAGCGGATTGGCGGCGTTCTTGGCGTATTTGCCATCCGACTTGGCGAGATAGGCGTTGGTCGAGGTGTAGCCGTCGTCGGTCTGGGTGATCAGGCCGGGGTTGAAGATGTCTCCGACGATCCCGTCGAGAATGACGAATTGCGTGCTGACCCCGATGGGTTTGACCAGCAGCACCGCCACGAAAAAGACAAGGCCCAGCAAGACCCCGCCGAGTTTCCAGTTGAGTGGCATGGTGTCCTCCATTTTATATTCTATTTCATGAATATAATGTCCAGGACACGGCTTGGCATTGATTTGAGTCAATCCCTCGCTTCGGGGCGGAAGAGAGATTTTTCTACGAAAAATCTTGGGCTTGCGTCACAGGGCGGCGAGCAGCCGCGCCTTTTCACCGGAATCACCGGGGCGGGATATGGCCTGGGCCAGTTCCTCGAGCGTGGCGATGGAATGGCCGGCGCGGAACGCATCCACATGCGGCAGCATCGCGCGGATGCCCGCGGCCCTGGGCGCGAACCCGTCCCAGCGCAGCAGCGGGTTGAGCCAGATCAGGCGGCGCGCCGACAGGTGCAGGCGCTCCATCTCGTGGGCCAGCGCCTCGGGCTCTCCGCGGTCCAGCCCGTCTGTGATCAGCAGAACCACCGCGCCCTGTCCCATCACCCGGCGCGACCAGTCGCGGTTGAAGGCGTGCAGGCAGTCGCCGATCCGCGTGCCGCCTTCCCAGTCCTGCGCCTCCTGCCCGGCGGCGGCCAGCGCGGCATCCACGTCGCGCTGGTTCAGGTGGCGGGTGATATTGGTCAGCCGCGTGCCGAAGGTGAAGGCATGCACCTTGGCCCATCCGGCCCCCTTTTCGTTGGAAACGGCATGGAGGAAATGCAAAACCATCCGGCTGTATTGGCTCATCGAGCCGGAAATATCGCAAAGCACAACGAGGTTCGGCCAGCGCGGGCGCGGCTTTTGCAGGTGGATGCGGCGCAGCTCTCCGCCCCGGCGCATGGCCGCGCGCAGGGTTTTGCGCGCGTCGATCCGGTGGCCGGTATGGCTGGCCTGTCCGCGGCGCGAGGCGAAGGGTTTGACCGGCAATTGCAGCCGCGCCAGCATCCGCTTGGCCTCGGCCACTTCGGCGGTGCTCATCTGTTCGAAATCCAGCGTCTTGAGCCGTTCCTCGCGCGACATGGTCAGGGTCGCGTCGATCTCGATGGTGGTTTCTTCCTCGCGCTCGGTGTCTTCCTTGTCGGGCAGGTCACGGTCGACCCCGTCGAGCAACGCCTCGGCGGCGCGTTTCTCGGCGGCCTTGGCGGAGCGGTCCTCCTGCACGCCGCGAATGGCGGGCAGCATGAGCGACATCATGTGTTCCATGTAGCGCGGGTCGCGCCAGTAGAGGCGGAAAATCTGGGCAAAGACCGCGCGGTGCTCGGGCCGGTTCACGAAACAGGCGCGCAGGGTGAAGAAGAAATCCTCCTTCGAGGTGAAGCCCGCCGCCTCGACCGCGCGGATCGCGTCGACCACCCGGCCCGGCCCCACCGGCAGGCCCGCCGCGCGCAGCGCACGGGCGAAATGGGTGATGTTATGCGTGAGCTTGGGGTTCTCGGGCAGGTCAAGCGCGGGATACTCCATCAGCCCACCGATTGGGGGCTCTGCCCCCAGACCCCCGAGGTATTTTTGGCCAGATGAAGGGTCATGCCGGTTCCAGAGAGGCCCTGGCCTCGTCGAGGATGCGCTTGGCCTCCGAGCCCTGCAGCTTGGAGATGTCGTCCTGGTATTTCAGGATCGCACCCAGCGTGTCGGCGATGACCTCGGGGGACAGCGATATGACATCCAGCGCCAGCAGGCATTTGGCCCAGTCGATGGTTTCGGCCACACCGGGTTTCTTGAACAGGTCCTCGGTGCGCAGTTTCTGAACGAAGGCCACCACCTCGCGGCTGAGCGCGTCGGCGGCCTCGGGCGCGCGGGCCTGCAGGATCTCGATCTCGCGGTCGAATGTCGGGTAGTCGACCCAGTGATAGAGACAGCGGCGTTTGAGCGCGTCATGCACCTCTCGTGTGCGGTTGGA
>JANSYB010000302.1 GCA_024742655.1 Paracoccaceae bacterium
GACCGACGTGGCGACCGAGGATGGCGTCGACCAGGTGCTGCTCTTCGTGGTGGATATCCTGAACGAGCAAGCCACCCTGCTGGTGCCCAACGACCTGGTGAAGACCGTAGCCGAGAAAAGCTTTGGCGCAGAGGTCGCAGGTGACACCGTGGTGCTGCCCGGCATCATGAGCCGCAAGAAGCAGATCATCCCGAACCTCGCCGTGTAACACACCCTCGGGATTTGACGAAAGGGCGCCCGAGGTCGCCCTTTTCCTTTGACGCCTGTTGACAGACGACCAGGCGAGCAATCGCGCCGTGACCTCATTGAGCGCCTGCGGCGCGCAGGATATCTCGTCGTTGCCCTCCGGGCATCTCCTCGGGGCGAATGGCGATGTGCCGCACTCTTCCAGCCACGCGCATATGCCACGCCTCCGGCGGGAGTATTTGGGGAACAGTGAAAAGCAGGCCTCTCTTCATCTGGCCCAAAATACCTCAGGGGGTCGTCATTGTCGCGCCATTGGTCCGAGAGACAATGGCGACGGGCAGAGCCCCCAAGGCCTGCGTGGCCCGAACGCAAACGCATCCTGTGTGGCGCAGCCACGCCGGCAAGCCAACACGACGGTTTCGGTTCTCAGCGTTTCAGAGCGTTCAAAACATCCCGCGCCGCGTTCGTCGGGGTTGCACGGCCCTTGGCGACATCCTCGGCCGCCTGTTCCATCGCTGCCTTGGCTTGCGGTGTCTCGAGCTGCGCCAGAAGACCCTGTTTGACCTCCTGCTCGAACCAGTAGCGCGCTTGCGCGATCCGGCGCCCCTCGAAATGGCCGGTCTCGCGGCGCCACTCCACAAGCTCCGTCATTTCCTCCCAGGCAGTTTTCAATCCGTCTTCCTGCAGCGCCGAGACCATCAGTGCCTTGGGAAAGCCTTCGGGGTCTTGCGGGCGCTTGCGCAGCAGGCGCAGGGCGCCGGAATAATCCGAGCAGGTTCGCATCGCTGCCGGTTTGAGATCGCCATCGGCCTTGTTGATCAGGATGAGATCGGCCATTTCCATGATCCCGCGCTTCACGCCCTGCAATTCATCCCCGCCCGCGGGCGCAAGCAACAGAACGAACAGGTCCGACATTTCAGCCACGACGGTTTCGGACTGGCCGACACCCACGGTTTCGATCAGCACCACGTCAAAGCCCGCCGCCTCGCACAGGGCCACGGCCTCGCGCGTGCGGCGCGCAACGCCACCCAGATGCGTCTGGCTGGGCGAGGGTCGGATAAACGCGCCGGGATCACGCGACAGCCGCTCCATTCGGGTCTTGTCGCCAAGGATGGACCCGCCCGAGCGCGCCGACGATGGGTCCACGGCGAGAACAGCTACACGCAATCCCTGCGCCGTCAGCATCATGCCGAAACTTTCGATGAAGGTGGATTTTCCCACTCCCGGCGTTCCGGACAACCCGATCCGGATCGCCTGTTTGCCCGACCCGGCGAGCCGGCTCATCAAGTCGGCCCCGGCCTCGCGGTGATCGGGCCGTCCGCTTTCGATCAGCGTTATGGCCCGGGCCAGAGCCCGCCGCTCTCCGGCGAGAATCTTCTCGGCAAGATCTTGCGTATCGGTCATCTGCCCCTCCGCCGCCGGCGCTCGCGGTTTTTTGCCTTGATGCTCAAGCTTGAGGTCTTTTGCCCCAGCGCCCGGGGGAATGTCCAGAAGCGGTGGTTGTTTGTCGGCGGCAGGCATTTGCCGGGGCATCACCGGCTCGGCAAGACGCGTCCCGCGCCACCGCTTCAAGAACACTCAAAACAGTGCTCGGCGCGCGCCCATGTCACCGGGGTTTGACAATTGCTCGCTAGAGGTGTGCGATAGTGGTCGGGACGGCGATCGTCCCTGGCAAGGATCTGGACAGAGATGAAGACATTTCTGGGAGTGATCGTCGCGGCGTGCCTGGCCTGGGCATTCCCTGCCGCGAGCGACGAGCGATGGTCCGCGACCTATGACGTTCAGTTGCTCGGCGCGAAGATCGGCGAGATTTCATTTGCCGGCACGCAGCGGAACGGCGGCTATGCCGCGCGCTCCCGGTTCCGCACTACCGGTCTTGTTGCCGGGCTGAAACGCATGCATGCCGACGTGTCCGTGACCGGACGGACAAGCGGCGCGAAGCTGACACCGTTCGAGTATTCGGAGGCCATCGACAACGGCAGACGTGTCACGAACGTCAAGGTTCGCTTTGCCGGGCAGGCGCCGCGGCTTGTCGCTGGGGAAACCGGCAGCAGCGCACCACCTGCGGACACGTCGGGCCTGCACAGAGCACTCGATCCGCTGACCGCGCTGTATACGCTTTTGCGCGACCGGGAAAGCAGCGAAACCTGCCCGTTCGTCGCAGATATCTATGACGGCCACAGGCATGCGCGGCTGGAACTCACCGCGCGCCAGACCACCGAGAACGGGTTTTCCTGTTCCGGCCACTACCGTCGCATATCGGGTTATTCGAGCGCTGAAAAAACCAGTCGGCGCGTCCCGATCACGGTGAATTACGTCCCCGAGGCGGGACGCCTGCGGGCCTTGCGGATCTCGGTGCGCACGAAATACGGCAAGGCCCTTCTGGTGCGCCGATAAGGCGTTGCGCGGTGCGGCGTTCGCGATCCGTCTATGGAAATGCCGCGCGGCATCGCCGATAAGGCGAGCATGACAACGTTACCGATCCATTCGGCGATCCCCGGCCTGCTCGACGCGCTGCGCACGCGCGGGCGCGCTGTGTTGCAGGCGCCGCCGGGGGCGGGCAAGACGACCGTCGTGCCGCTTGAGATGTGGCGCGCCGGGCTGACCGACGGCCGTATCCTGATGCTGGAGCCGCGCCGCCTGGCCGCGCGCGCCGCGGCCGAACGCATGGCGCAGACACTGGGCGAACAGGCGGGCGAGACGGTGGGATACCGCGTCAGGGGCGAGGCGAAAATCTCCGGGGCCACCCGGATCGAGGTGGTCACCGAAGGTATTCTGACCCGAATGATCCAGTCCGACCCGGGGCTCGATGGCGTGGGCGCGGTGATCTTCGACGAATTTCACGAACGTTCCCTGAACGCCGACCTGGGGCTGGCCCTGTGCCTTGAGATCGCGGGGGCGTTGCGCGACGACCTGATCCTGCTGGCCATGTCGGCGACGCTGGATGCGGGGCCGGTCGCCGATCTGATGGGCGCGCCGGTTCTCACGTCCCAGGGGCGCAACTTTGCGGTGGATATGCGCTATCTTGAGCGGCCCCTGCGCAAGCAGGACCGCTTCGAGACAGCGCTTGCCGGTCTTGTCGCGCAAGCCGTGGATGAGACCGAGGGCGGCGTTCTGGTCTTTCTGCCCGGCGAAGGCGAGATTCGGCGGGTCGAGGCGCTGTTGAAGGACCGTTTGCCAAGTGCATGCGCCCTTCGGCCCCTGTTCGGCGCCATGCCGTTCGACGCACAACGCGCCGCAATCGCGCCCTCTGCCCAAGGCCGCAAGGTCGTGCTGGCCACCGCCATCGCCGAGACGTCACTGACCATCGAGGATATCCGCGTGGTCGTGGATGGCGGGCGCGCCCGGCGGGCGCGGTTCGACCCCGGCAGCGGTATGTCCCGGCTGGTCACCGAAGCCGTGACCCGCGCCGAGGCCGAGCAGCGCGCCGGCCGGGCCGGCCGGGTGGCCGAAGGCACCTGTTACCGGCTCTGGACGCGCGGAGAGCACGGCGCCCTGCCCGCCTATCCCCCCGCCGAGATCGACGCGGCGGATCTGGCCGGTCTGGCGCTGGAACTGGCGGTCTGGGGGGCGGGACCGGATGACCTGGCCTTTCTGACGCCGCCCAATCCGGGCGCCTATGCCGAGGCGCAGGCCCTGTTGCGGATGCTGGGTGCGCTGGATGCGCAGAACCGCGTCACGGATCATGGCAAGGCACTGGCCGGCCTGCCGCTGCATCCACGGCTGGCCCATATGCTGACGCTGTCGGGGCCGGATGCGGCCCTTCTGGCCGCGCTGCTGGCCGACCGCGATCCGCTGCCGCGCGGGGCCCCGGTGGATCTGTCGCTGCGTCTGACCGCCCTGCGTGATCCCAGGGTCTATGCCGACCTTCACCCGTGGCCTGCCAATCGCGGCGCGATCGAACGTATCCGCGCTGAGGCCAGGCGTTTGGCCCGAACCAAGAGACCCGGGGACAGCCTGAGCGACGCCGAGATGGCCGCGCTGGCCTATCCGGACCGGATCGGGCTCCGCCGCAAGGGCGATGAGCCGCGTTACGTGTTGTCGGGCGGCAAGGGGGCGATCATCCCGGAAGGTGATCCGCTTTGTGCCACCCGCCTGATCGTGGCCACCGATCTGGACGGCAATCCGCGCGAGGCCCGCATCCGGCAGGCCATCGCCCTGTCCGAGGCCGAACTGCGCAGCCTTTTTGCCGACCAGGTCACATGGCAGGACATCTGTCTCTGGGACAAACGCGAACGGCGGGTGACGGC
>JANSYB010000486.1 GCA_024742655.1 Paracoccaceae bacterium
CCCGCCCGCCTCGACCGCGATCAGCAGCGCCTTGAACGCCACCAGCGTCTTGCCCGCGCCCACGTCGCCCTGCAACAGCCGGTTCATGCGTCGCTCATCGGCCATGTCGGCGGCAATTTCGGCGATCGCGCGGGTCTGCGCACCGGTCAGCGCATAGGGCAGCGCCTCCAGCACCCGTGCCTGCAGCGTGCCCGTGCCCACGGTTGCGCGCCCCTTGGCCCGGCGCAGCTTGGAGCGCGCCAAGGCAAGGGTCAGCTGATGCGCCATGAACTCATCATAGGCCAGCCGCTCGCGCGCGGGATGGGCCGGGGACAGATCCGTGGCCCGCTCGGGCGCATGGGCCCCTTCCACCGCCTGTTGCCAGTCGGGCCAGCCGGCTTGGGCCTTTTGCACCGGATCGATCCATTCGGGCAGGTCCGGCGCGCGGGACACGGCACTGGCCGCGGCCTTTCCCATTGTTTTCTGGCTTAGCCCTGCGGTCAGGGGGTAAATCGGTTCGAACGCGGGGATATCATCGGCCTCGCCGGGTTCGAGCATGTGATCGGGATGCACCATCTGCGCGATCCCGTCGAAAAGCTCCACCTTGCCCGACACCACCCGCCGCGCACCGGTGGGCAGGATGCGCGTCAGATATTCGTCGCGCGCGTGAAAGAACACCAGCTGAAAGGTGGTCTGCGCGTCCTCGACATGGATCCGGTACGGCCCCCCGCGCCGTTTGGGCGGGCTGTGGCGGCCGATGGTGACCTCGACCGTGACGACGCCGGGCAACTCGGCGCCCTGTACCGTATCGCGCCGGCGGCGATCGACGCCGGAATAGGGCAAGGTGAACAGCAGGTCGCGCGGCTTTTCGATCTCCAGCGCGGCCAGGTTTTGCGCGGTTTTCGGGCCCACGCCCTCCAGCGTGTCCAGCCCTGCAAAGAGCGGGAACAGGATTTCGGGCCGCGTGCTCATGCGTCGCCGATCAGATCGAGCCAGCCATCCTCGTCGATCATCTCGATGCCCAGTTCCTCGGCCTTCTTGGCCTTGGAACCCGCGCCCGGCCCGGCCACCACCAGGTCGGTCTTGGCGCTGACCGAGCCCGACACCTTGGCCCCCAAAGCCTCGGCGCGGGCCTTGGCCTCGGCCCGGGTCATCTTTTCCAGCGTGCCGGTGAAGACGACCGTCTTGCCAACCACCGGGCTGCCCTCGGTCGCGGGGCGCGCGGCCTCTTCGATGGTCAGGTGCGCGACAAGGCGGTCGATACTGTCGCGTTCGTTCTGCTGGGCAAAGGCGGTCACGAGGCTTTTGGCCATCACCTCGCCCACGCCGTCGATGCCCAGTAGCCGCTCCCAGTCCGGGCCCGAGAGATCTGCCGCGCCGTCCATGGCGGCGGTGAACTCGTTCCACGTGCCATAGAACCGGGCAATCAGGTTGCTGGCCTGTTCACCCACATGGCGGATACCGAGTGCGAACAACACGCGCCCGAACGCGATTTCTCGCTTTTCTTCAATGGCCTCAAAGAGATTGTTCGCGCTTTTCTCGCCCCAGCCTTCACGATTTTTCAACTGGGTCAGGCAACCGGGGCCATAACGGTCGGCCAGCGTGAAAATATCCGCCGGCTCCGCGATCCAGCCATCGCGATAGAACTGCTCCACCTGCTTGGCGCCCAGCCCCTCGATGTCGAAGGCCGCGCGGCTGACGAAATGCTTCAGCTTCTCAACGGCTTGGGCGGGACAAATGAGACCGCCCGTGCAGCGGCGCACCGCGTCGCCCTCTTCGCGGATCGCCTCGCTGCCGCATTCGGGGCATTCTGTCGGGAAATCATAGGGCTCCGTGCCCTCGGGGCGCTTGGAGAGATCCACATCGGCGACCTTCGGGATCACGTCACCGGCGCGGTAGACCTGCACCCAGTCGCCCACGCGGATATCCTTGCCGTCGCGGATCGGGTTGCCCTTGGCGTCACGCCCGGCGATGTAATCCTCGTTGTGCAGGGTGGCGTTGCTGACCACAACGCCGCCCACCGTCACCGGATGCAGCCGCGCCACGGGGCTGAGCGCGCCGGTGCGCCCGACCTGGATGTCGATCGCCTCCAGCCGGGTCCAGGCCAGTTCCGCGGGAAACTTGTGCGCGATGGCCCATCGCGGCGTGGTGGAGCGGAAGCCGAGACGGCGCTGCAGGTCGAGATCGTCGACCTTGTAGACCACCCCGTCGATATCGTAGCCCAACGCGCTGCGCAGCTGCTCGATCTTCGTGTAATGGGCCAGCATCTCGCCCGGTCCGTCGCAAAGCGCAGTCAGAGGGTTGGTCTGGAAGCCAAGCTCCGCCAGCCGGTCGATGGCCCCCATTTGCGATTCTGCCAGCGGCGCGGGCAACTCGCCCCAGCCATAGGCGAAAAAACGCAAGGGGCGCGCCGCCGTGATCGCGGGGTCCAGCTGGCGCAGGGAGCCGGCCGCGGCATTGCGGGGGTTGGCGAATGTCTTGGCCCCCGCCTCTGCCTGCCGGGCGTTCAGGGCCTCGAAATCGGCATGGCTCATGTAGACTTCGCCGCGCACTTCCAGCACTTCGGGCGCACCGCTGATCTGGTGGGGGATATCGGTGATGGTGCGGGCATTGGCGGTGACGTTCTCGCCCACCGCACCATCGCCGCGCGTGGCCGCCTGCACAAGACGGCCATTCTCGTAACGCAAGGACAGGCTCAGACCGTCGATCTTGGGCTCGGCGGTATAGGCCAGGGGCGCCTCGTCCGCCATCCCAAGGTAGCGCCGGATACGGTCGTCGAACTCGGTGATATCGCTGTCCTCGAAAGCGTTGGACAGGCTCATCATGCGCACCGCATGGGTGACCTTGGCAAAGCCTTCGGCCGGGCTCGCGCCGACCTGTTCACTCGGGCTGTC
>JANSYB010000279.1 GCA_024742655.1 Paracoccaceae bacterium
ATCATCTCAATGTCCTCCCGCCGTGATCTGCTCCAGTCGCAGGAAACGCGACGCGATCCAAAGCACCGCGACCGTCAGCACCAACAGCACGACACCAAGGGCACTGGCCGCGCCCCAGTTCACGAAAAGCTCGATGTTGGACACGATCTTCATCGACACCATGATCACCTTGCCGCCGCCTAGCACCGCCGGGGTCACGAAAAACCCAAGACACAGCACGAAGACCATCAGCGAGCCGGCAAACAGGCCCGGTGTCGAGAGCGGGAAAAACACCGTCCAGAAGGCGCGCCGCGGGCTGGCGCCAAGGTTGGCGGCGGCCTTGAGGTAGTCACGGTCGATCGCGCGCATCGCGCCATAGGTCGGCAGGATCAGGAAGGGCAGCATGATATGCACCATCCCGATCAGCGTTCCGTTGAGGTTGTGCACGATCTTGATCGGCTCTTCCCAGAGACCGAGATTGATCGCCCAGTTGTTCACCAGCCCGTTCTTTTGCAACAGAACCAGCCACGCATAGGTGCGCACCAGTAGCGATGTCCAGAACGGCAGCAGCACGGTGATGAGACACAGGTTGGCCAGTTTGGCGGGCATTTGTGACATGAAATAGGCCAGCGGGTAGCCGATCAGGATGCAGATACCCGTGGTCAGCAGGCTGACCTCGAACGTGGTATAGAAGATGCGCGCATAGGATTTGCGCTTGATCATCCTCTCATAGTTTTCCATCGAAAACGTGCCATCCGCCCCGATGAACGAGACATAAAAGAGCCAGCCCACGGGGATCACCAGGATCACCAGCACCAGCAGCAGCGCCGGGGAGCTGAGCCCGAAGAGCTTGAGCCGTTCCAGCCGTTCGTCCCGGCGCAGACCTGCGGCATTCATGTCGGTCACGGCCACGGGTCAGCCCTCCTCGTCGGCGATGATGACGGTGTCGGCGGCATCCAGCGCCAGATTGACCGTCTCGCCCGGCTTGGGCAGGTTGCCATAGGTACCTGCACGGATCGCACCGCGCACGGCCACCTCGGTGCCATCTTCCAGCGCGGCGTAAAGCAGATAACTTTCCCCCTGATAGACAAGGTCGGTCACACGGGCGTCGAACAGATTGGTGTCGCCCTCGCGCGGCCCGTCCATCAGGTGCACCCGTTCGGGGCGCAGCATCAGGGCCAGCTTCGCGGCGTCGGGCACGGGCCGGTTGGTTTTCAGCGTGGTGCCTGCCGCAACAAGGCTGTCGCCCTCGCGCGTGACCCTGATGAAACTGGAATCCCCGATGAAATCGGCCACGAACTTGTTCTCGGGCTGGTCATACAGCAGTTCAGGCGTGGCTAGCTGCATGATCCGCCCGTGATTGACCACGGCGATCCGGTCGGACATGGTCAGCGCCTCGCGCTGGTCATGGGTCACGTAGACGGTGGTCATGCCCAGTTTTTCGTGCAGGTGGCGCAGTTCGATCTGCATGCGGTCGCGCAGTTTCTTGTCCAGCGCCGAGAGCGGCTCGTCCATCAACAGGATGCGCGGCTCGAACACGATGGAGCGCGCCAGCGCGACGCGCTGTTTCTGCCCGCCTGACAGCTGGTCGATCCGTCGGTCGCCGAACCCGCCCAACTGAACCGTGTCGAGCGCACGTTCGACGCGGTCGGCCATATCGGTTTTCGACACGCCACGCAGGCGCAGCGGATAGCCCACATTGCCCGCCACCGTCATATGCGGAAACAGGGCGTAGTTCTGAAATACCATGCCCACGTCGCGCAGGTGCGGCGGCTTGCGGATCATCTCGGCGTCGCCGAATTTCAGGCTGCCCTGATCGGGCCGGGTAAAGCCCGCGAGCACCATCAGCAGCGTTGTCTTGCCAGATCCGGATGGACCCAGCAACGTCAGGAACTCGCCGCTCTCCACATCCAGCGAAACATCGTCGAGCGCGTAAACTGGCCCATAGGTCTTGGTGACGTTGCGTACCGTGATCGGCAGCGCATCCGGCGTGGTCTTTGTCAATGATCTGTCCCCGTTGGTTCGGCCGCGGGCAGCCTCCTGCCCGCGGCCACATGGAAATGGCGCGTCGATTACTCGGTCAGCATTTCCTGGTACATCTCGGCCGCGATGGTTTCCCACTTGGCATACCATTCCACCGAAATCGGCACCTGCTTGGCCGCGTTCTCGGGCGAAGACGGCAGGCCGGCGGCCACCTCTGCGGTGATTTCACCTGTCTCGTAGGCGGCCTTGTTGGTCGGGCCATAGGTAATGTACTTGGGCAGGTCGTCCTGGTATTCGGCCTTGGAAATCTCGGCCAGGAACTTCATCGCCGTGTCACGGTTCGGCGCCCCTTTGGGAACGGCGAAGCAGTCATAGTCCAGCAGCGCCTGGTTGAAGGTATACGAAACCTTGCCGCCGTCCTTCTTGGCATTGTCGAACCGGCCGTTCCAGCCGGTGCTCATGTCGACCTCGCCATCCTTCATCAGCTGTGCGTGCTGGGCGCCCGAGCTCCAGAAAACGCCGATATTCGGCTTGAGTTCGCGGATCTTGTTGATCGCGCGCTCGATACCTTCCTCGCTGTCGAGCACCTTGTAGACATCTTCGGGCGCGACACCGTCGGCCATGATTGCAGGCTCGAGCGCGCCCGAAACCTTGCCGCGATAGGCGCGTGTGCCGGGGAATTTCTCGGTGTCGAAGAAATCGGCCCAGTTTTGCGGCCCGTCGTCCCCATACGTGTCGGTGTTCCACGCCGCCACGACCGAGAACACGTCCCCACCCACGCAATAGTCATCGTAAAGTCCGGGATAGAAGGTCGACACGTCGATCACGTCATAATCGAGCGGCTCAAGCAGCCCCTCGGCCGCCGCGCGCGCAGCAGACCCCGAACCGCTGACCACGATGTCATAGGTCACCTGCCCCGATGTCACCTGAAGGCGCACATCGGACATGCCGCCATATGTTTCCTGTTTCACTTCGATGCCGGTATTGGCAGCGGCCGGCTCGAACAGCGCCTTGCTTTGCGCCTCCTGGTATGACCCGCCCCAGGACGCGATCGTCACGCTGCCCTCGGCCAGGGCCGATGTGGCCATGAGGCCCGCAGCCAGTGAAAGTCCAAGTGTCTTTTTCATATCATTTCCTCCTCTGTTTCAGAACGTCTGCCGTTGGTGGCAGCCCTTGCTTCGCCGTTATTTCGAACCCGGGCAGCGCGGCGAACACCGTCCGGATTGTTTGATCATGCAGAGTGTTGCGCCCTTTCATACTGCATCCGGTCGCGCCAGCGATACCATGCAACCACCGGCGGCAGGAACCATGGGCGCCCAGTGTAAAGGGGACGTGTCGGAAAGGGCAGATCGTCGAACGCGGTCCGCCCCTCGGGCAGGCCCAGGACCTTTTGCCCCGCGCGCATGCCCAGATAGCTGGCCATCGACACGCCAGACCCGCAATAGCCCATCGCGTAATGCACGCCGTCATGGGTGCCGGTATGGGCCAGTTCATCGAACGTGTAGGCCACCGTACCCATCCAGGAATGCGATATGCGATAGTCGCGCAACTCGGGGAACAGGGTGCACATATCGTGATAAAGGCGCGGGCCGCTGATCTGCGGATCGGTTTCGTTGGCCGACACGCGCCCGCCGAAGAGAATGCGCCGCCGGTCGGGTGAAGTACGGTAGTAGTAGACGACCTTGCGGGTGTCCGACGCGATCCGGCCCGTCGGGAACAGGCGATCGACCAGGTCTGCGGGCAAGGGTTCGGTCGCGATGATATAGCTGCCGATCGGGATGACCCGGCGCTGGTGCCAAGGTGTTGCCCCGGTGGTATAGCCGTTGGTGGCCACGATCACGTCGCGCGCCCGGACCGTGCCGCGCGCGGTCATCACGTCGACCCCACCGGACACATGGTCAAGGCCGGTTACCGCGCAATGGCCGATCACCTGCGCGCCTGCGGTGGTCGCGGCGTCCATCAGGCCCCGGTGATAGCGCGCGGGATCCACCCCGGCGTGGCGCGGGAAAACCACGCCCCCGTGATAGGCGGCCGTGCCCAGTTCCGCCGTCTGATCCGCCTTTGTAACCACGTGCGCCTCGATCCCCTCGCTTCCGGTCAGGTGCTCGGCATCGCGCGCCAGTGTTTCATAGCTTTTCGGGGTATGCGCCCCATGGAACCGCCCGCAGCGATGAAAGCCGCAATCGATCTTTTCCTCGGCGATCCGTGTCTCGATCCAGTTCAGGGCCGTTTCGCCCTCCTTGCGGATCTCACGCGCCCGGGCCGGGCCGACACGCGCCGCCAGCTTGCCCTGCGAGGGCTTCACGCTGGTGCTGATCTGGCCACCGTTCCGGGTGCTGCATCCCCAGCCCGGCGCCTCGGCATCCAGAACAAGGGTGGAGCGCCCGCCGCGCGCCGTTTCGATCGCGGCGTTCATGCCGGTATAGCCGGAGCCGACAATCACGACATCCACGCTCTCGGGCAGGGTCTGGGGCGTTTGTGGCAGTTCGGGCACCCCGTCCAGCCAATAGGAGCGGCCCGACCAGTCGGCCGTCCACAGATCGCTTTGGCGTCCGCTGGATCCTGTCATGATGCCCCCGTCAGGCTGGTTCGCCAGTCGACGTTAGAAACCCTTTCAATTTAAATCAATTTAATATCAATTATTCTTTTATTCATTTTGTTTATGCAAAGCGGAGATCAACATGCGCGTCAAGCTGCGCCATCTGGAAGTGTTCAA
>JANSYB010000392.1 GCA_024742655.1 Paracoccaceae bacterium
CCACCGCCAGAATGGTCCCGCCGCTCAGGGCAAGGGCCTCCGCCCGCGGCATGACGCTGTCGAAGGTGATCAGTTTGCCGTTCAAGATAACGATGTCCGGTGTGCGGCTCATGTCCACCTCCCTGCCTGTCGAATTTGGTCTGTGCGATCAAACCAGCCCGCGGTCGCCTGTCAAGGCAAACCGCTTTGGCTGGACAGGTCATGCACGAAGACGTTAGTTAAGCAAAGCGCGCATAACGCGCTTCAAATGACAGGAAATCTGAAATTGGCGATCAAGATCGAAATGCTGCGCTGTTTCCGCGCCGTCGCCGAACTGGGCAGTCTGGCCGCCGCGGCCGATCACCTTGGGCGGACCCCGTCGGCCGTCTCGATGATGCTGCGGCAGTTCGAGGATCACATCGGTGCGCCGCTGTTTGAAAGCGGGCGGAAATCGCGCCTGACCCGTTTGGGAGAGATGATCCGTGTCGAGGCCAGCCGCGAACTGGCGCATTTCGACCGCACCATCGCCAATATCGAGGGGCTGTCGCGGGCGCAGGCGGGCCATGTCCGCATCGCTGTCACCCCGTCGGTGGCACAGGTCATCCTGCCTGCGATCCTGCGCCAGTTCAGCACCGCCCATCCCGGCGTGCGCATCGACATGCGTGACACCGATTCCGCCACGATCCAGCAGGATCTGCTGGCCGAACGCGCCGATATAGGCCTGGCCACCCTGCCCGCCCTGCCAGGGTTCGAGCGGCACCTTCTGTTCTCGGATCGCTTTGGCGTGGTCTGTCCCAGTGGTCATCCGCTGGCCCGGAACTGGTCGGAACTGACCTGGACGGATCTGGACGGCGTGGATTTCATCACCAATGGACTATGCGCCCTGATCGAAGATGAAGGCTTTCATCCGATCCGGGAGGCATCGCGCCTGAACGTGGTCAATACCACCTCGATCCTCGGCCTTGTGCGCGCGGGCATGGGCATCACGATCCTGCCGGAACTGGCCGTGATGCCGGAATTCCTGGACCTTGAATTCCTGCCGCTGGCCGATACGAATATCCGGCGTGAAGTCTGGATGGCCACCCCGCCCGATACCGCGCTGACACCGGCCGCGCGGGCGCTGGCCGAGGTGATCCGGACAGCCGACATTCGCAAGCTGCATCCGTAATTCAGTTTTCCTGAAATTATCTGAATTCTTTTTCAATTGCATTTGCCGCGCGTCTACGATGGACTCCGTCCGACCCTCAACAGCCCCAAAAGGAACACCGCCATGTCCGACACCAAACGCAACTATATCGCGGGGGAATGGGTCGCCGGGCAAAGCGAGATCGAAAACCGCAACCCATCGGATCTGAGCGATCTGGTTGGCCTGTTCGCTCAGGCCACCGCCAGCCAACTGGACGACGCGCTGGACGCGGCCGCGCGGGCGCAGGCCGAATGGGCCGCCTACGGGCTGGAACGCAAGCAGGCCGTTCTGATGGCCATCGGCACCGAGATGATGGCCTGCGCCGAGGAACTGGGCACGCTTCTCAGCCGCGAGGAAGGCAAGCCGCTGGCGGAGGGCAAGGGCGAGGTCTATCGCGCCGGGCAGTTCTTTACCTACTACGCCCACGAGGTTCTGCGCCAGCTGGGCGAGAACGCCGACAGTGTCCGCCCCGATATCGAGGTGGACGTGCGCCGCGAGCCGGTGGGCACGGTGGCCGTCATCAGCCCGTGGAATTTCCCCACGGCCACGGCAAGCTGGAAAATCGCGCCCGCCCTCGCCTATGGCAACGCGGTGATCTGGAAGCCGGCGAACATCACGCCGGCCTCGGCCGTCGCCCTGACCGAGATCATCGCGAAACAGGACATTCCGGCGGGCCTGTTCAACCTCGTGATGGGCGCGGGCCGCGACGTGGGCCAGCGCCTTGTCGAAAGCCCCAGGGTCAACGCCATTTCCTTTACCGGGTCGGTGCCGGTGGGCCGGGGCATCGCCGCCGCAGCCGTTCAGAACTTTACCAAGATCCAGGCCGAGATGGGTTCGAAAAACGCGCTGGCCGTGATGGACGACGCCGATCTGGACCTTGCGGTCTCTCTCGCCCTGGGCGGGGCTTTCGGCGGCACCGGGCAGAAATGCACCGCGTCATCTCGCCTTGTTGTGCAGGCTGGCATCCACGACGCATTCGTCGAGCAACTGATCGCGGGCGCGCAGGCCATGCGGGTGGGCCACGCGCTGGCCGAGGGGACACAAATGGGCCCGGTCGCGTCCGAACAGCAGCTCAGCGAAAACCTCGCCTATGTCGATCTCGGCAAATCCGAAGGGGCCGAGCTTGCCTGCGGCGGCGCGCGCCTCACCATGGAGCATGACGGCTATTACATGTCCCCCGGCGTGTTTCTGAACACCTCCAACGCCATGCGCATCAACCGCGAGGAAATGTTCGCGCCCCTTACGTCAGTGATCAAGGTCGACAGCTATGACGAGGCACTCGGCGTCGTCAATGATACCAATTTCGGCCTGACCTCGGGCATCGTCACCCGAGACCTCGCCCGCGCCACCCATTTCCGGCGCAACGTGCGCACCGGCGTGGTCACCGTCAACCTGCCCACGGCGGGCACCGACTACCACGTCCCCTTCGGCGGTCGCGGCGACAGTTCATACGGCCCCCGCGAACAGGGCATCCACGCCCGCGAATTCTATACCACCGTGAAAACCGCCTATATCGCGGCAGGGACGCCGGCATGACCTATCGTATCGATGGACTGCAATACGCCAACTGGTCGGAAAAAGTGTTCCGCCAGATGCGCGAGGGCGGCGTCGATGCGGTGCATGTCACCATCTCCTATCACGAGAATTTTCGCGAAACCGTGCTGAACATCGAACAGTGGAACCGCTGGTTCGAGCAATTCCCCGAACTGATCTTTCACGCCGAATGGGGCGATGACGTGCGCCGCGCCCGCGAAACCGGGCGCACCGCCATTTTCTTCGGCTTCCAGAACCCCGCGCCGATCGAGGACGATATCGGTCTTGTGGAAATCGTGCACAAGCTCGGCGCGCGTTTCATGCAACTGACCTACAACAACCAGTCGCTGCTGGCGACCGGCTGTTACGAGGCCGAGGACACCGGCCTGACGCGCATGGGCAAACAGGTGGTGCACGAGATGAACCGCGTCGGGCTGGTGGTGGACATGTCCCATTCCGCCGACCGCTCCACGATTCACGCCGCCGAGCATTCGACACGCCCCATCGCCATCACTCACGCGAACCTGCATTCGTGGCAACCGGCGCTGCGCAACAAACGGGATGATGTTGTGCGCGCCGTCACGGAAAACGGCGGCATGATGGGCTTCTCGATGTATCCGCACCACCTGAAGGACAAAACCGACTGCACGCTGGACAGCTTTTGCGAAATGATCGCCACTGCGGCGGACCGTTTCGGGGTTGAACATTTCGGGCTTGGCAGCGACCTGTGCCAGGATCAACCGGACAGCGTGGTGGAATGGATGCGCGTCGGCCGCTGGTCAAAGCAGGCCGACTACGGCGAAGGGTCGGCCGCGGCACCCGGTTTCCCGCCCCAGCCCGACTGGTTCCGCGACAACCGTGATTTCGGCAATATCGAG
>JANSYB010000658.1 GCA_024742655.1 Paracoccaceae bacterium
CTCTCTCAAGGCGCGGGTCCTTGCAATACAGGGCCTCGTGGGGGCGGCGTTCTTCGCCTTTATCCTGTTCACCTCGAACCCGTTCTGCCGGTCCAGCTGGCTCAATATCGGGGCGGGGACCAAGTGTTTCACCGAAGGGTTTTTCGTGCCCTTCGACGGGCAGGACCTGAACCCGCTTTTGCAGGACCCGGGCCTCGCGTTCCATCCGCCGTTTCTGTATCTCGGCTATGTCGGCCTTTCGATGACCTTTTCTTTCGCCGTGGCCGCCCTGATCGAGGGGCGCGTGGACGCGGCCTGGGGCCGGTGGGTGCGGCCGTATACGCTGGCGGCGTGGGTGTTCCTGACCATCGGGATCGCGCTTGGCTCCTGGTGGGCCTATTACGAACTGGGCTGGGGCGGTTTCTGGTTCTGGGATCCGGTGGAAAACGCGTCGTTCATGCCGTGGCTGATCGCCGCCGCCCTGCTGCATTCGGCCATCGTGGTGGAAAAACGCGAAAGCCTGAAAAGCTGGACCATCCTTCTGGCGATCATCGCCTTCGGGTTCTCGATGATCGGGGCATTCATCACGCGGTCGGGCGTTCTGACCTCGGTGCATGCCTTTGCCACCGATCCTGAACGGGGCGTGTTTCTTCTGATGATCACGGCCGCGTTCATTCTGCTGGGGCTTGTGCTGTTCACGATCCGCGCGCCAGTGATGCAGGCCAAGGGGGTGTTCGGGCTGGTCAGTCGAGAATCATTTCTCGTGGCGAACAACGTTCTGCTGGGGGTTGCGGCCTTCGTGATCTTCGTGGGGACGATCTGGCCGCTGATCGCCGAGATGCTGTTCGACCGCAAGCTCACGGTCGGACCGCCGTTTTTCGACATGGCCTTTACGCCCTTCATGGTGGTGCTTGGCCTGATCCTGCCGGTGGGCGCGATGCTGCCATGGAAACGGGCCAACCTGACGCGCGCCTTGCGGCCTTTGCGCGGGGCGTTCTTGCTGGCCCTGGCGATTGGCGGGCTGGTCTGGGCGTTGCAGACCGGGCGCAGTGCGCTTGGCCCGGTGGGCATGTTCCTGGCCGCGTGGTTGGTGGCGGGCTCGGCCGTGGACCTGTGGTCGCGCACCGGGCGCGGGCCCAACAAGCTGGACCGCCTGCGCCGTCTTCCGCGCGCCGACTGGGGCAAGTCGGTGGCCCATGCGGGTTTCGGCGTGACCATTGCCGGGGTGGCCGGGATGCTGGCCTGGGAGGTCGAGGATATCCGTGTGGTGCAGACCGGTGATAGTTTCGAGGTGGCCGGCTTTACCCTTACGCTGGACGAGGTGCGCGAGATCGAGGGGCCCAACTATCTCTCGACGCAGGCTGTAATCTCACTGGTCCGTGACGGGCGCGAGATCGGCACGCTTCTGCCGGAAAAACGTATCTACCCGGTGGCGGGCATGCCCACCACCGAGGCCGCGCTGGATATCGGGTTCTTTCGCGATGTCTATGCGGTAATCGGCGATCCGCAGGTCGGCGGGGGCTGGGCCGTGCGCACCTATTACAAGCCGCTTGCCAACTGGATATGGGGCGGCGCAATCCTGATGGCGCTTGGCGGGAGCCTGTCGCTGAGTGACCGGCGCTACCGCGTGGCCGCTGGTGCGCGGCGCAAGACCCCGGTGACAGGTGGGGTGCCGGCGGAATGAAACGCCTCATCCTTTTGCTGTGCCTGCTGACATCGCCCGCATGGGCGGTGCAGCCGGACGAAATTCTGGATGATCCTGCGCTGGAAGAACGCGCGCGGGACATTTCCGCCGGGCTGCGCTGTCTGGTGTGCCGCAACGAAAGCATCGACGAGTCCAATGCCGAACTGGCCCGCGATCTGCGCCTTCTGGTGCGCGAACGCCTGGTCGAGGGCGACAGCAACGACGAGGTCGTTCAGTATGTCGTTGACCGGTATGGCGAGTATGTCCTGCTCAAGCCGC
>JANSYB010000275.1 GCA_024742655.1 Paracoccaceae bacterium
ATGGTTTAGCGCCCAACCGTCAGTCCTCTTCGAACGGATCCCATTCCTCGTCCACTTCCGGCAGGGCTTCGGTCATCGCTTCGGCCTCCTGCTCTTCCTGAGTGCGGATCGCGGTGATGCGCGCCTCGGGAAAGGCGGCGAAGACCGCCTGCACGAGTGGATGCTCCTTGGCGTCCTCCTCGAGCGCCAGCTGCGCCGCATCGCGTGTCTCGGCGATGGTTTCGCCACCGCCCTCGTTCACGATGCTGACCGCCCAGCGGGTGCCGGTCCAGCGTTGCAGCGCCGCACCGAGGCGTTGAGCCAGATCGGACGGGGCGGTGTCGGTCGGGACAAACTCGATCCGGCCCGGCTGATAGGCCGCAAGGCGCACGCAGCCCTCGACCTCGACCAGAAGCTTGACGTCACGATTGGCACGGATCAGTTCCACCACGTGATCGAATGTGGGATAGTGGGCCAGTGCATGCGCGGTCTGCGGGGCCAGCGCGGCCGTGACCCCATTGCCGTGTGCCTGTCCGGACCGCGCCGGAGCGGCAGACGAGGCCGACGGCGCCGCGCCGCCGTTTTGTGGCGCATGCACGGCGGTCCGCCCGCCGCCGGGTCCACTCGAGGGCGGAGGCGGCGCAGGGGCGTCCTGAAGCTTGCGCACCAGGTCTTCGGGGCTGGGCAGGTCGGCCACATGGGTCAGGCGGATCACGGCCATCTCGGCCGCCATCATCGTGTTGGGTGCGGCCGCCACCTCGTCCAGCGCCTTGAGCAGCATCTGCCACATGCGGGTCAGAACACGCATCGGCAATGCCTCGGCCATCTGCTGGCCACGGGTGCGTTCGTCCGGGCCGATGGTGGGGTCCTCGGCGGCCTCTGGCGTGATCTTGACCACGCTGACCCAATGGGTGATTTCGGCCAGGTCACGCAGCACGGCAAGCGGATCGGCCCCTTCGGCATATTGTGCCGACAGCTCGGTCAGCGCGCCCGCCGCATCGCCCTTCATGATCAGGTCGAAAAGGTCCAGAACCCGGCCCCTGTCCGCCAGCCCCAGCATGGCGCGAACCTGTTCGGCCGTGGTCTCGCCCGCGCCGTGGGAAATCGCCTGATCCAGCAGGGACGTCGCATCACGGGCCGACCCTTCGGCAGCGCGGGTGATCAGCGCCATTGCCTCGTCGGCGATCTGTGCATTCTCTGCAGCGGCGATGCGGCGCAGCATGCCGATCATCACCTCCGGTTCGATCCGGCGCAGGTCGAACCGCTGGCAGCGCGACAGGACCGTGACCGGCACCTTGCGGATCTCGGTGGTTGCGAAGATGAATTTCACATGCGCGGGCGGCTCTTCCAGCGTCTTGAGCAGCGCGTTGAACGCGCTGGTCGACAGCATGTGCACCTCGTCGATGATGTAGATCTTGTAGCGCGCGGATGCCGCGCGGTAATGCACTGATTCGATGATCTCGCGGATATCCCCGACGCCCGTCCTGCTGGCGGCGTCCATTTCCAGAACGTCGACATGCCGGCCTTCCATGATCGCGGTGCAATGCTCGCACTGCCCGCAGGGGTCGGTTGTCGGCCCGCCCTCGCCATCCGGGCCGATACAGTTCATGCCCTTGGCGATGATCCGCGCCGTGGTGGTCTTTCCGGTGCCGCGAATGCCCGTCATGATAAAGGCCTGCGCGATACGATCGGCCTTGAACGCGTTCTTCAGCGTGCGCACCATGGCGTCCTGACCAACGAGATCGGCAAAGGTCTCGGGCCGGTATTTGCGGGCCAGAACCTGATAGACTGTATCGGGGGTGTCGCTCATGTCTGCCTTGCCGGATTCGGGTGTCCGGACAGCCTAGTTCGCGGGCCCGGGGGCGTCCAGCTTGCTTTTGTGATCGGAAGGGGCAAGGGTACCCGAGGGCCGGATGTGACGCTGAGGGGGATCACATGAGGTTACGGGGTATCCGGCGGAGCCGGAACATCGAAGACCGTCGCAGGATGGGCGGTGGCAAGGGCGCCGGGATCGGCGGTGTCGGACTGCTGGTCGTGGTGGTGGTCGCGTATTTCGCGGGCATCGACGTCAGCCCGCTTTTGCAGGGTGTGCAGCAACAGCAAGACACGCCCCGGACACTGAGTGCCGACGACCAGCGTGCCGCAGAATTCTCCGCCAGGGTTCTGGCCACGACCGAGGATGTCTGGGGGCAGGTCTTTCCCGCGCAGCTTGGGCGCGCATACACGCCGCCCGTGCTGGTGCTGTTTTCCGGCGTGACGCAAAGCCCCTGCGGCGGGGCATCCGGGGCGACCGGACCATTCTACTGTCCCGCCGATCGCAAGGCCTATCTGGACACCGAGTTTTTCTCGACCCTTTCGCGACAGTTGGGCGCCAGGGGCGATTTCGCCGCCGCTTACGTGATCGCCCACGAGGTGGCGCATCACGTGCAAAACGAGCTTGGCATCCTGCCCGAGGTCAACCGGATGCGCCAGGCGGTGGGCCAGGTGCAGGCCAATGCCCTGACCGTGCGGCTGGAATTGCAGGCCGATTGCCTGTCCGGTGTCTGGGCGCGCGCCGTCGGGCAATTGCTGGAGCCGGGTGATCTGGAAGAGGCGCTCAATGCCGCCCGGATGATCGGCGATGACCAGTTGCAGAAACGCGCCGGCCGTGTGCCGCAACCGCACACCTTCACCCATGGCACGTCCGCGCAGCGTTCGCGGTGGTTCGCGACCGGATACAAGACCGGCGACATCAAGGCCTGCGACACTTTCGCGGCAGAGCGTTTGTAGGGTGGTCAGATGTCGGGTTTCGTGATCTTCGCCCTGCCCGTGTCCGAAGGCATCCTGGCTCTTGCGCCGATGCCCGGGCGGGGCGGGCACTATAGCGAAGATCTCGCGCATCTGCGCGACTGGCGCCCTGCTCTTGTCCTGTCGATGACCACCCCGCCGGAGCAGGTCAGCCACGGTCTGGCCGATCTGGGGGCCGATATCCAGGATTCCGGCACGCGCTGGATCCATTTTCCCGTTGCGGACATGGGCGTGCCCGAGCCGCGTCAGGACGAAGACTGGCACCACGCCAGCAAAATGGCATTGTCCGCGCTGCAGGGGGGCGGGCGAGTTCTGATCCACTGTTTCGGGGGGTGTGGACGCTCGGGCATGGCGGCGCTGCGGCTGATGATCGAGGCCGGCGAGAACCCGGACACCGCATTGAAGCGCCTGCGTTCAGTGCGCCCCTGCGCGGTGGAAACCGAAGAACAGATGACCTGGGCGCGGCAGGGGTAGCGCCTGTGGCGGGAAAGAGCCTGATCCGGTCACTGCGTAAACGTTCAGTATTTGTCGAGAACGGGGCTGTGACCGGACTTTTGCTGCGATTAGCGGCAAGGTCTGCTTAGCCAGCCCGAGGCGCCATCCATTGTACGGCAGGATCTAGAATTGGGACAATTACTCTCGAAATTGGTACGCTTGTTGGCTGAAGCCTGTTGTGAAGATTGTCCATTTGCTCTTGGCCAGCGGAATGTCGAATGGCTGAAGGGCAGGTCACCATGCGAAACGCAAAAAACGCTGTTTCGACCTGCGTCGCGACCACAACCGAGCCTGCATTACCTGCCGCCGTGTCAAAAGCACGTACGCCTGCGCTAGAAGTTGACGTCCAGCTTTTCGATCAGCGCGCGAACCTGTGGCGACCTCGAGATCAGATGCTCGAAAGCCTGGACGAAATCCTGAACGGTCACGCCAGGACGAGCTGCCCTGGTCCGCGAGACCTGCTCCTTGAATTCTTCAGAATCACCGAGTGCAAGAGCTGCCATGGCAGCTCCGGCATTTGTGAACCAACTCGCGCGTGGCAGGAGGGACGCTTCGCGGAACGCATTCATGGCCACCTCGGCAGACCCATGCTCGGCGTCCGCCAGGTTCGCTGTTCCGATGTTGGCAAGGAAGGTCCAGCGCAGCGGATCGTTGGGGCTCATACGCAGGGCGATCTCGCTGTCCGAGATGACCTGCCTAAGATCCCCATCGGGGGCCAAGAGGTTGGCGAAGGCGCGCGCGTTGTGGACTTCGACACTGTTGGCATTGATTTCGAAAGCCCGTCGCAGAACGACGAAGGCCTCGTCGAAGTTTCCGGCCATGACCAGACAATAGGCCAGGCAGCAATGCGCGACTTCATCCCGTGCGTCGATGCCGATTGCGCGCCTGCCATGCGCGATACCCTCCGTCAGGGATTTCTTCGGATCGGGTGAAGTCCCGATTGTGGCCTCCAGAAAATCGATCCGGGCCAGAAGGGAGTGTGGTGCCGCAAAGTCTTCATCCGCCGATATGGCCCTTTCGGCCTGCTCGCGCGCGATACGATAGCCTCCGTCGGAAAAGCGACAGAAGGCATCGAAGGCGAGACAGTATAGTTCCCAGGCATCCAGATTGCTCGTTTTTCCCTGACGCGCGCGCTGCAGTTCGCGGGCCCGGATCTCGGGTTCGATGGTCTGCGCAATCGAGCAGGCCAGATCGTCCTGAAGCTCGAAGATGTCCGACCACGCCCCGTCATAGATCTTCGACCAGACATGGGCGCGCGTTGGCGCGTCCACGAGTTCGGCGGTCACGCGCAGTCGTGCGCCATCGCGAAAGAACGTGCCGCGCAGCAGATAGCGTGCGCCCAATTCCTCACCGATGGTCGTGATGTCCTTCGCGCTGTCGCGGCGGTTCAGGCTGGATGCGGCGGCGATCACCAGAAGCATTCGGAAG
>JANSYB010000062.1 GCA_024742655.1 Paracoccaceae bacterium
AGCCCGGGCAGGGCGGCCCGCGCGTTGCGTTCCAGCAGCTCGAACGGCGCGCGCGAGGGCGGCGCATCCAGCCCGCCCAGCTCGACAATCCCGGCCAACCGCAACCGGCCGTCCATCGGGGTCATCACGAACTTGCCCGAGGTGATCATGCACGGCACCTTGGGCATGACCGAAGAGCCCCAGAATTCAAGGTGATAGCCGCGCTCTGTTTCCAGCGGAATACGCAGGCCCAATTTGCCCGCGAGGGTCTTGGACCATGCCCCGGCCGTCACAACGGCCACGTCACAGGCGATGGTGTCACCCCCGGCACGCAGGCCCGTCACCCGCCCGTTCTCATGCACGATGTCATCCACCGCCGCGACGATGATCCGCGCGCCCTGACCCTCGGCATGGGCGGCCAGCGCCTTGACGTATCGGCCCGGGTCGGTGATGCGCCCATGCCCCGGCATGCAGGCCGCGAACCGGTTTTCGCCGGCCAGCGCAGGGTCATAACTGGCCACCGCCTCGCCCTCCAGCTCGCGCCAGTCGAACCCGCCGTCGCGCTTGATCTGCCAGTTCAAACCATCAGCTTCATATGCCGCGCGATCCCGGTAAAGCGCCATGTAATCACAAGGCACGATGTACGGATCGGCCCCGGTGCCTTCCGCAAGGGCCTGATGGTCGTTCACGCTGTCCCCGATGATCGGCAAAAGCGCCCTGGCGCGGTGCCGCACATCCTCAAGCGTGGCCCGGCGCAGAAACGGCAAAAGCCATGGCATCAACCGCGGCAGGTAACGCCATTTCAGGAATAGCGGTTCACTACGGTTCAGCAGCATTTTCGGGGCTTTGCCCAGAATGCCTGGCGTGTTCACCGGCACCAGCCCGGAAGAGGCCAGAAGGCCCGCATTGCCGTGGCTTGTCCCCTCGCCCGGCCCCTTGCGATCGATCAGGATCACATCATGCCCGTCACGCAACAGCCAGATCGCGGTTGAGACCCCAACGATACCAGCCCCGATCACGGCCACGGTTTTCCTGTTTTCGCCCATCTGTGTCCCTCACATGCCGACCATGCAACCGTTCTGGCTTGGAACGCGGGTGGCGTCCAGCCCCGTCAGGCCGCTCCCTGCCTCAAGGCCGAGGGGGTGGCCCCGTAGTGGCGCCGGATCGCGCGGGTCATTGCCGCCGGGGAATCATAGCCGCAGCGCACGGCGATTTCCGCAATGCTGAGTGTGCCGCCCTCGATGAGTTTGCGTGCCGCGGCAAGGCGCAGGTGACGATAGACCGTGCCCGGCGGCGCACCCAGCCGGGCGCGAAACCGGCGGTCAAGCGTGCGCGGCTGACATGACAGGTGCCGCGCCAGGTGCGCCAGTGGCAAAGGCCGCTCCACCGTGTCGCGCATGAGTGCGAGCGCCCGGCGCACCAGCGGATCGGCCACCGCGCCCCCGCGCCCGGCATCGACCGGCGGATCGCCATGCAGGAACAGCGCCTCGACATCAAGACGCGTTGCCGCGCCCAGATGCGCGGCAATCAGGTCCAGCGTCAGATCCAGCGCCGACATCGCGCCGGCACAGGTCACGAACGGACCATCGCGGACAACACGGGCGCGGTCCGCCTCGACGGCGCCGAAGCGTTCGGTGAAGGCATCCAGCAAATCCCAGTGCACCGTGGCCCGGCGCCCATCCAGCAAACCCGCCGAGGCCAGAAGCCACGGCCCGGCATCCAGCCCGACCGTGACCCCGGCCCGCCGCGTGGCCTGCCGCAGCAGTCGCCTCGTGGCCGGACTGTCATGGCGGGCGTGCTGATAGCTGGCCAGAACGAAAAGGTAATCGGTGGCCTGCGGCGCATCGATGCCCGCATCGGCCAGCACCTCGATTCCGCTCGAGGACCGTGACGGCGCGCCATCCGGTGTCAGGATTGACCAGTCGAAGGCGTGACGCAGACTGAGCGTGTTGGCGGCACGCAAGGGCTCGATACAATTGGCAAGGCACAGGTTGGAGAACTGGTCAAAGAGCAGAAGATTGATCCGCGTGGGCGCGTCGGGTGATTTTGTCCATTTCTGCATGATTTTTGTCTATTAGCGCAAATGTGCGACTCAGGCCAGCGCGATAACGTGGCCCCAAGCAAAGAGGGAGGACACCATGCCGCTAGCCATGAACCGCGAGGTTTTCATCACCTGTGCCGTGACCGGATCGGGCGGCACGCAGGACCGCAGCCCGCATGTTCCGCGCTCGCCCCAGCAGATCGCCGACAGTGCCATCGCCGCCGCCAAGGCCGGCGCGGCGGTCGTGCATTGCCATGTGCGTGACCCTGAAACCGGCGCGCCCTCGCGCGATCTGGGCCTGTTCCGCGAAGTGACCGACCGCATCCGGGATTCAGACACCGACGTGGTGCTGAACCTGACGGCCGGCATGGGCGGTGACATCACCTTTGGCCCGACCGAGCATCCCCTGCCGCTGAACGAGGCGGGCACCGACATGGCCGGCGCGGCTGAGCGGGTGGAGCACGTCAAGCAATGCCTGCCCGAGATCTGCACGCTGGATTGTGGCACGATGAATTTCGCCGAGGCCGATTACGTGATGACCAACACGCCCGGCATGTTGCAGGCCATGGGCCGGATGATGACCCATCTGGGCGTCAAGCCCGAGATCGAGGCATTTGACACCGGCCACCTGTGGTACGCCAAGCAGCTGGTCAAGGACGGCATTCTAGATAGCCCAGCGCTGGTGCAGCTGTGCATGGGGGTGCCATGGGGCGCGCCCGATGATCTCAACACCTTCATGGCGATGGTCAACAACGTGCCGGATGACTGGCATTTCAGCGCGTTCGGCCTTGGGCGCAGTCAAATGCCCTATGTCGCCGCGGCCGTGCTGGCAGGTGGCAACGTGCGCGTCGGTCTGGAAGATAACCTGATGCTGGACAAGGGCGTTCTGGCGACAAACGAACAACTGGTGGAACGCGCGGTCGAGATCATCGAGCGCCTAGGCGCACGGGTGATCGGCCCGCAAGAGGTGCGCGACAAGCTGGGGCTGACGAAACGGGCGCCGCAGGGATGAGCACACAGCGCGTCGTCATCACCGGCGGCGGATCGGGCATCGGCCTGACCTTTGCCCGGCGCTTCGCCGAGCAGGGCGCACGGGTGGCGGTCTGTGATGCCTCGCCCGAGGCCATCGCACAGGTGATGGCCGAGTATCCGGATATGCTGGCCCGCACCGCCGATGTGACGGACGAGGGACAGATGACCGCCTTTCTGGACGAGGTTGAACAGGCGTTCGGCGGGGCCGATGTCGTTTGCTCCAACGCGGGCACGGGCGGCCCGGCCGGCCGGATCGAGGATTTATCCTATGACGACTGGGCCGCCTGCGTCGGTGTGAACCTGTTCGGCGCCTTCCTGACCTGTCGCTGGGCCGCCCGCGTCATGCGGGCGCAAGAGTCAGGCCTGATCCTGCTGACGACCTCGACCTCGGGCCTGCATGGTGTGCCCAACCGCAGCCCCTATGTCGCCGCCAAGTGGGGCATCGTCGGCCTGATGAAGACGCTGGCGATGGAACTGGGCCCGGCGGGCGTGCGCGTCAACGCCATCGCCCCCGGTGCCGTCGAGGGCGCGCGGATGGAACGCGTCGTCGCGATGGAGGCCGCCGCCAGCGGGCTGAACCAGGACGAGGTGCGCCAGATCTACGTCAAGGGCACCAGCCTGCGCACATGGGTCAGCGCCGACGATCTGGCCGACATGGCGCTGTTCCTCGCCTCGCCCGGCGCCTCCAAGGTGTCGGGGCAGGTCATGGCCGTGGATGGTCATACCGAAAGCATGGTGCCATGATGCGCCTGCCCCTTGCCGCCCTCTTGAGCGTGATCCTGTCGGGCTGTCTTGGCACCGGGCCGCAGGGTGGGGCCTATCGCGACACGTCCCAGCCCCTGTCGGTCACCACGCGCGGCAACGCGCAGGATATGGCGGGACCGTGGTTCGTGCGCGCCTACACGCCCGGTGACAGAAGTGTCGCGATGGTGAATTTCCTGCCCGAGGTGGATGGCGCACCGGCGGTGGAACTGACGCGCGAGGGCTGTGACCTCAGCGGCGATTGCGAGGCCGAACGGGAGCTTTGGCGCAGCACGCCCCTTGGACAGAACCGGGTGCGCCTGACACGCGACGGCGCGCGCGAAACACGCGAACTATGGGTCGTCTGGGTCGACGAAGGCTTTCGCACGGCGGCCATCGGCACGCCCGACGGCAGCTATGGCTGGATCCTCGACCGCAGGCCCACAGGCGGCGAAGACCGCATCCGCGCGGCCAGTGAGATTTTGGAATTCAACGGTTACGACATCCGGAGGATGAAAGTCCGGTAGGCAAGGAGACGACGCATGACAAGAACGGCAGCGATCATAGGCGGTGGCGTCATCGGCGGCGGATGGGCGGCGCGGTTCGTGCTCAATGGCTGGAACGTGCGGGTTTTCGACCCCGACCCCGAGGCCGAACGCAAGATCGGCGAGGTGATGGGCAACGCCCGCGCGGCCCTGCCGATGCTCTATGATTTCGCCCTGCCCGAGGAGGGCACGCTCAGCTTTCATGGCACCATCGCCGAGGCCGTCACCGGCGCCGACTGGGTTCAGGAAAGCGTGACCGAGCGGCTGGAGCTGAAACACAAGGTCTTTGCCGAGATACAGGCGGCCAATCCCGGCGTGCCCATCGGGTCGTCCACCTCGGGGTTCAAGCCATCGGAATTGCAGCAGGGCGCGGCGGATGCGTCGCGGATTATGGTCACCCACCCGTTCAACCCGGTCTACCTTCTGCCGCTGATCGAGGTGGTGCCTTCTGAGGCGACCGATCCCGGTGCGGTCGAGGCCGCGAAGGACATACTGACCTCCGTCGGTCTTTACCCGTTGCATGTCCGCAAGGAGATCGACGCCCATATCGCCGACCGCTTTCTCGAGGCCGTCTGGCGCGAGGCGCTGTGGCTCGTGAAGGACGGTGTTGCCACCACGCAGGAGATCGACGACGCGATCCGCTTCGGCTTTGGTATCCGTTGGGCACAGATGGGCCTGTTCGAGACCTACCGCGTGGCCGGCGGCGAGGCCGGCATGCGCCATTTCATCGCCCAGTTCGGCCCCTGCCTGAGCTGGCCCTGGACGAAACTGATGGATGTGCCGGAATTGACCGACGAGCTGATCGACATGATCGCCGATCAATCCGACGCGCAATCCGGCCACCTCAGCATCCGCGAGCTGGAGCGCAAGCGCGACGGCAACCTGATCGCGATGATGCGCGCGCTCAAGCAGCAGGGCAATGCCGCAGGCCGCCTGATCAAGACGCATGAGGCCACGCTGCGCCACATGCCCGACGACGGCCCGCCCATGATTTCGGCGCGCCGGGTGATCCCGGTGGACTGGACCGACAATAACGGCCACATGAACGAAGGCCGCTACGGGCAGCTGTTCAGCGATGCCTCTGAAGCGGTCATGGCCGCCGTGGGCGCGGATGACGATTACATCGCAGGCGGGCTGAGCTATTTCACGGTCGAGAACACGATCAAGTTCATCGAGGAAACCCATGCCGGCGAACGCATCGAGGTCCACAGCCGTGTGACCCTGGGCGAGGGTAAGAAACTTCGGTGTTTTCACGAGATGAAACGCGCCAGTGACGGTGCGCTGCTGGCCACGTCGGATCAGTTCATGCTGCACGTGAACCTTGTAACGCGTCGCAGCTGTGAGCCCCCCGAACATGTCGCCGCGCGTGTCACGCAACTGGCCGCCCTGCACAAGGAGACCTGAGATGGATTTCGCACTCAGTGAAGAACAGGACATGATCGTCTCGACGGTGCGCAGCTTCGTCGAAAAGGAAATCTATCCGCACGAGGAGCTCGTTGATCGCACGGGCGAGGTGCCCCGCGAGGTGGCCGAGGAGATCAAGAAAAAGACCCTCGATCTGGGCTTTTACGCCTGCAATTTTCCCGAGGAGGTGGGGGGCGCGGGCCTTAGCCACCTGGAGTTCGCGCTGGTGGAGCGCGAACTGGGCCGCGGCTCGATGGCGCTGACGCATTTCTTCGGACGCCCACAGAATATCCTGATGGCGTGCCAGGGCGAGCAGAAGGACCGTTACCTTCTGCCTGCGGTGCGGGGCGAAAGGATGGACGCGCTGGCCATGACAGAGCCCGATGCGGGCTCGGATGTGCGCGGTATGAAATGCACCGCGCGGCGCGATGGCGGCGACTGGGTGGTGAATGGCACCAAGCATTTCATCTCGGGCGCGGATCATGCCGACTTCATCATCGTCTTCATCGCCACCGGCGAGGACATGACCGACAAGGGTCCCAAGAAACGCATCACCGCCTTTCTCGTGGATCGCGGCACGCCGGGATTCACGATCCGAAATGGCTACAAATCGGTCAGCCACCGCGGCTACAAGAACATGATCCTAGAATTCGACGATTGCCGCCTGCCCGATGCGCAGGTTCTGGGCGAGGTGGATGGCGGTTTCGCGGTGATGAACGAATGGCTCTACGCCACGCGCATCACGGTGGCCACAATGAGCGTGGGCCGCGCGCGGCGCTGTTTCGAGTATGCGTTGACCCATGCCGCCGAGCGCAAGCAGTTCGGCCAGCAGATCGGTAAGTTCCAGGGTGTGAGTTTTCAGATCGCGGACATGATCACCGAGATCGATGCGGCGGACTGGCTGACACTGTCCTCGGCCTGGCGGCTGGATCAGGGCCTGCCCGCCAATCGCGAGATCGCCTCGGCCAAGGTCTATGCCTCGGAAATGCTGGCGCGGGTGACGGATGCGACGCTGCAGATCTTCGGTGGTATGGGGTTGATGGACGACTTCCCGATCGAACGGTTCTGGCGCGATGCGCGGGTGGAGCGGATCTGGGACGGCACATCGGAAATCCAGCGCCACATCATAAGCCGCGAGCTATTGCGGCCATTGGGCGCGTGATGGGCATTTCACCGCGCCTGCGGCGCGGCGACCGGGTGGGGGCTCTGCCCCCACAACCCCGAGGTATTTTGAGCCAGATGAAGACCAAAACCCGCAGTATCCAC
Source organism: Paracoccaceae bacterium (assembly GCA_024742655.1). Taxonomy (GTDB): domain Bacteria; phylum Pseudomonadota; class Alphaproteobacteria; order Rhodobacterales; family Rhodobacteraceae; genus Roseovarius. Next base: position 7,009 of record JANSYB010000062.1, read on the forward strand.
CCCCCATCCGATAAGGACGGGGGGCTTCACCTGGCGCGGCCATCGGCTCCTCAGCCTGTACCGCCATCAGAAATTGACACAGTAGGATTAACGGTTCGTTGCTTCATCTGGCCGAAAATACCTCGGGGTGAATTGGGCCCGGACACCGTTCGGGACCAAGAGGGGCAGCGCCCCTCCCGCAGGCGGTTTTTCCGACCGTCACGGCGGGATGGGTGGGGCAACTGCCGCAAGAACCACAAAACGGCGAGCAGGGGGGCTATCGGATGAAGCGATCGCTGTCGCGGCTGCTGCAACCAAAATCCATTGCCGTTGTCGGCGGTGGCGCGTGGTGCACCAGCGTTGTGGAACAATGCCTGAAAATGGGGTTTGCCGGTCCGGTCTGGCCGGTTCACCCGTCGCGACCCGAGATCGCCGGGGTCGCGGCCTTTGCCCACCTCGAAGACCTGCCGGCACCGCCCGATGCCGTTTTCATCGGCGTCAACCGCAACGTGACCGTACAGACCGTGCGCCTTCTGCGCGAGATGGGGGCGGGTGGCGCGGTCTGTTTCGCCAGCGGCTTTCGCGAAGCACAGGCCGAGACCGGAGACGGCGCGGGCCTGCAGGACGCGCTTCTCGAGGCGGCGGGCGACATGCCGATCATCGGACCCAACTGTTACGGCTTCATCAACTATCTGGACGGCGCGCTGCTATGGCCGGATCAGCATGGCGGTCAGCGCGTGGAGCGCGGCGCGGCGATCCTGACGCAAAGTTCGAACATGGCGATCAACATCACCATGCAGGCGCGCAGCCTTCCTCTGGCCTATGTGGCGACGGCGGGAAACCAGGCACAGATCGGGCTGGCGCAGATCGGCACGGCCCTTCTCGAGGATGACCGGGTCACGGCGCTTGGTCTGCATGTGGAGGGGATCGGCGATCTGCGTGCCTTCGAGGCGCTGGCTGCGCGGGCACGACAGCTGAGAAAGCCGATCGTCGCGTTGAAGGCCGGCCGGTCGGAACAGGCGCAGGCAGCGGCAATTTCGCATACCGCGTCCCTGGCCGGCAGCGACGCGGGGGCGCGCGCCTTGTTACGCCGCCTGGGGATCGCGCAGGTCGACAGCCTGACCGCGCTGCTGGAAACCCTCAAGCTGGTGCATTTCGCCGGGCCACTGCGTTCCAACCGGATCGTGTCCATGTCGTGCTCGGGCGGGGAGGCCAGCCTGATGGCCGACACCGCCATGACGCGGGCCGTGACCTTCCCCCCGCTCAGCGCGGACCAGCACGAACGCCTTCGCGCCGCCCTTGGCCCGATGGTGGCGCTGGCCAACCCCTTGGATTATCACACCTTCATCTGGAACGACGCCCCGCGCATGGGCGAGGTGTTCGCTGCGATGCTTTCGGGTGAGGCCGATCTGGGCTGCCTGATCGTCGACTTTCCGCGCACCGATCGCTGCGATCCGTCGGCGTGGAATTGCGCGCTGGAGGCCGGCGCCGCGACCGTGCAGACAACCGGCAAACCGCTTGCCCTGCTAGCCACCCTGCCCGAGGCCATGCCGGAGGATATCGCGCGGCGCGCCATCGATGGCGGCATGATCCCGATGCAGGGGCTGGATGACACGCTGACCGCAATCGAAGCCGCGTCCATGCTGGGCGCGGGCGGCGGAA
>JANSYB010000291.1 GCA_024742655.1 Paracoccaceae bacterium
CGGCCACGCAGGATCAGCAGGGCAATGATCCCGAGGTTCAGCACATTCCACGCGATCCCGTTGATGAAGGCCAGCCGGTAATCTCCTGTCAGGTCATAGATCCATCCCGACATCCAGCCCCCCAGGGCCATGCCGAGAATCGTGGACATCATCACGAACCCCACGCGCCGCCCTGCCTCGGCACTTGGCATGTATTCCCGCACGACAAGGGCATAGGACGGCACGATCCCGCCCTGCGACAGCCCGAAGATCAGGCTGACAACGTACAAAGACACCAGCCCGCCAGCAGGCAGGTACAACAGCAGCGCCAAACCCTGCAATCCCGAAGAGATCAGGATCGTCCGGGCCCCGCCCAGCCGGTCGGCGACAAGGCCGAAGAAAATACGGCTCGCAGCGCCCGCCACCAGCATCACAGCCAGGATCTGACCTCCCGTTGCGGCGCCGTACCCGCGATCGACACACAGGCTGACCATGTGGACCTGCGGCATCGCCATGGCCACGCAGCACGCCACACCGGCAAGGCTCAGAAGCCACATGATCGCCCGCGGTGACAATCCGGCGGCACGGGCGCGTTCATCCGCCATCCTGTCCGCCCGGACCCGGGCGTCCATGGGTAAGCGTCGGCGCAAACACAAGGCCAGTGGGACGTTCAGCACCACGACCAGCACAGCCAGAACCACATAGACAGCCCGCCAGCCCTGCTCTTCCAGAACGGCGGCGAGAATCATGGGCCAGACCGCCCCGGCCAGGTAATTGCCACTGGCCACGATCGCCACCGCGATACCACGACGACGCAGGAACCATTGCGAGATATCCGCCACCAGAGGCCCAAAGCCCGAGGCGGTTCCGAACCCGATCACGAACTGCACCGCGATCAATACCCAGACCGATGGGCTCAGTGCCGCCACGGCCGTCGCCGCCCCCATCAGGATCGCCGCCGCAATCATCGCGCGGGTGGCACCGTAACGGTCGATCACCCGGCCAAAAAACAGGTTGCCCAGGGCGAAACCGATCATGGTCAGTGTATAGGGCAAGGACGCGTCGGCGCGGTCCACGCCGAATTCCGCCTGGACCGCAGGCATGACGACCACCACCGCCCAGATGCCGACATTTCCGACCGTGGCCAGCCCCAGTGAGGCGAGCATCCGAAGCCATGAATAGCGGCTGTCCAGAACATCGGGTTGCGTCATTGCGCGACGTTAGCGCCGCCCCGCGGGGGGGGCCAGTCCGAATTGCGACGGGGCTTGGCGCGGACGCGGTGGCGGGTTATGCCTGCAAGTCAGCACAAGTACCAGGACGGACCATGACATCCTCGACCCGCCCTTCCGATATCGCCCGCAACGTGCTCGGCATCGAGGGCGAGGCGCTGCTCAACCTGCGTGACGGTCTGCCCGACAGCTTTGATGAGGTGGTCGACATGCTTTTGGGCGTGCGCGGCCGCGTGATCGTGTCGGGCATGGGCAAGTCGGGCCATGTGGCCGCCAAGATCGCGGCGACCCTGGCCTCGACAGGAACGCCCGCGCAATATGTCCATCCCGGCGAGGCCAGTCATGGCGACCTGGGTATGATCACCGGGCAGGACGCGATGATCCTGATCTCGAATTCCGGCGAAACCCGAGAACTGGCCGACATCATCGCCCATTGCGCCCGCTTCGCGATTCCGCTGGTGGCGATCACCAAGAAGCCCGACAGCACTTTGGCCCGACAGGCCGATCGCCTTCTGACCCTTCCCGATGCGCCCGAAGCCTGTGCCATCGGCATGGCCCCCACCACGTCCACGACCTGCACCATGGCCCTGGGTGATGCGCTCGCCGTGGCGATGATGCACCTGCGCGGGTTCGAGCGGGAAAACTTTCTTGCCTTCCATCCGGGCGGCACCCTTGGCGCGCAACTCCTGAAGGTTTCGGCGGTGATGCATCGCGGGGCCGACCTGCCCATTGTTTCCGAGACAGCAGCGATGGGCGACACCTTGCTGGAAATGACGGCCAAGGGATTCGGCGTGGCCGCCGTTGTGGCGGACGACAGGCTCACTGGGGTCATCACCGACGGAGATCTGCGTCGCAACCTCGAGAACCTGATGGCGCGCACCGCCGGCGAAGTGGCCACGCGCAATCCGCGCACCATCGCGCCCGATGCGCTGCTGACAGAGGCACTCGGCGTGATGAACGCCAACAAGATCAGCGCCCTTTTCGCCGTCGACACCGAGGGTCATCTCAAAGGCCTGGTGCATATCCACGACGCCCTGCGCGCCGGCGTCGCCTGAGAAAATTCGTACGAATTTTCTCAAAAGCAGATTATTCGCAGAATAATCTGACCCCGCCGAACCCTATCGGCCCGCCACCTCGTCAAGCGCTGCCTGCAGCAGTGGCCAGCGGTCCTCCAGCGGATAATGATGGTTGCCGATAAACAACCCGTTCGCGTCGATCTCGTCGGCGTGGCGCAACGACCCGTGGATCACATGATCCATGTGCTTTTTGACCACGTCGTTCTTGGCGAAATTGCCGGTCACGATGGGACGACATTCGACACCGTGCCGGCCGAGTGCCGCGATCAACTCCGCGCGGCTGAAGCCGGCTTCGGGTTCGATCACCATGGAAAACCCGAACCAGCTGCTCTCACCCGTCTCCTGCTGGATGCGGATCTGCGGGTAGCCCTGCATGAGCGCGCGAAAGGCCTCGGCATTCTTGCGCCGCTCGGCCACGATCATCGGCAGCTTGGCAATCTGTGCCTGCCCGATGGCACCGCTCATCTCCAGCGGGCGCAGGTTGTAGCCCGGCAGAACGAACCTGAAGCTTTCCTCGAAGGGGTCGTCCGATTTCTCGCCCGTCACATGATTGAATTTCGGAAGGTGCCGCGTCCAGCCATGGCTGCGCACCGAGAGCATGATGTGATAAAGTTCCTCGTCATCGGTGACGACAAGCCCGCCCTCCATCGTCGCGATATGGTGCGAGAAAAAAGACGAATAGCTGCCCGCGATCCCGAACGTCCCCGCCTGCCGACCCCGATAGGTGGCGCCCAGCGACTCGCAGTTGTCCTCCAGCACCAGAATGTCCCGATCCCCGATGATCGCCCTGATCCGGTCGAAATCATTCGGGTTGCCCAGAAGGTTCACCACCATGATTGCCCGCGTCTCGGGCCCGATCGCCGCCTCCAGCGCATCCAGATCGTAGTTCAGCGTCCCCGGGTCGATATCGACGAATTTCTGCCGCAGCCCGTATTGATGCAGCGGGTAGTAGGTCGTCGACCAGCTGACCGCCGGCACGATCACTTCGACGCCTTCGGGCAGACCGTGTTTCGAATGGTATCTCAACGCCGCAACGATGATCAGGTTGGCCGAGGACCCGGAATTGACCATGACCGCATGGGTCGATCCCATGGCCTGCGCGAACATCTCTTCGAACTTGGCCACTTCCGCGCCCATCGAGAACATGCCGGATTTCACCACCCGGTCGATGGCGGCGTATTCCTTGTCATCCCAGCTGGTCGTGGCCAGCGGAAAACGGTGCTGGTCTGTCATGCCTCGCCCCTTTCGGTGAGATCGAGAAAATGCGCATAGGTCTGCGCGATGCCATCCTGCAGACTGGTTTTCGGCGCCCAGCCGAACGCGGTCTGGCGATCTGTCGCGACCAGCTTCTGTTTCATGCCCGTGGGCCGGGACAAATCATGCGTGAAGTGCCCCTGCCACCCGATCACCCTGGCCGCCTCGGCGTAATATTCGTTGATCGAGTAGTCATGACCCAGCCCGATATTCATCACGCCCGGCAGATCGTCGAACCGCGCCACCGCCTGCCAGATGCCATCGGCCAGATCGTCCGAGAACATGAACTCGCGCCGCGCCGTGCCGTCGCCCCAGATCTCGACCGTGTCCGACCCGCTTTCCCTCGCCTCGTGCACTTTGCGAATGATCGCGGGCACAAGGTGAGACACGGCCGGGTCGAACTTGTCATGCAGCCCGTAAAGGTTACAGGGAATGAGGGTCTTGCAAGAGAAATCAGCCTGTTCGCGGCTGACGAAATCGCACAACCGCGCCACCGCCAGCTTGGCCAGTCCATAGCCTTCGTTCGTGGGCTCCAGCTCCCCCTTGCCAAGGCTCTCCTCGTGCAGCGGGTTGGGCGCGTCATGCGGGTACATGCAACTCGAGCCGAGGTTCAGAAGCCGTGGCACCCCGGCCGCCCGCGCGGCCAGAACCACGTTGAACCCCATGTCCATGTTCTCGGTCAGAAACGCCGCCGGATGCGCCATGTTGGCCTGGATACCACCGACGCGCCCCGCGGAATGGATCACGATATCAGGCGCGTCTTCTGCCACCGCCGCCATCACGGCCGATCGGTCTGTCAGATCCAGTTCGGCACTCGTGGGCGCAACGATCTGGTGCGCTTTCGCGCGATCATGATCCTGTATGGCGCGGCCCACCATGCCGCGCCCGCCGGTCAGGAAAACCTTCATTCGTGCCCCTGCGCCCGCTTCTGCGCCGCGGCCTCTTCCAGATCGGACAGGGCCATCTCTTCCACAAGCGTGTC
>JANSYB010000409.1 GCA_024742655.1 Paracoccaceae bacterium
AATCCGCTTGGCCCCGCCATTGCGGCGGATGCCCTCGATCATCGAGGCGTGGTTCAGCTCGTCCGAATAGATGATGAGGCCGGGAAACAGCTTGGGCAGGGTCGACAGCGTCGCGTCATTGGCGATGTAGGCCGAGGTGAAGAGCAGCGCCGCCTCCTTGCCATGCAGATCGGCCAGTTCGGCCTCCAGCCGCTTGTGAAACACCGTGGTCCCCGAGATGTTGCGCGTCCCGCCAGAGCCCGCGCCTGTGGCGTCGATCGCCTCGTGCATCGCCTCCAGAACCGCCGGATGCTGGCCCATGCCGAGATAGTCGTTGCCGCACCAAACCGTGATCGGCTGCTCGCTGCCATCGGTCTTGCGCCATGTGGCATGTGGAAACTGGCCCATCTTGCGTTCGATGTCGATAAAGGTCCGGTAACGACCCTCCTCATGAAGCCGCTCAATCGCGCGGTCCAGTTTGGCGTTGTAATCCACGGACATCCCCTCCTCGGCAGTCCGGCCCCACCTTTCGCGAAGCCCGGTATCCTTTCGGATACATATTCAATTTATGTGATGGATACAGAATCCACCCGCGTCACGCAACAGTTACAAATCGCCTCAGCCCGAACCTTGATTTAGGTCAAGCCGCTGGACAGCGCATCCCCGCCTGCTACGGTCGCGACGATCTATCACGCCCAACCGGAGCCGACCATGTCCATTGACGCCATTCTGTCCCGCATCGACGACCAGTTGCCCGCAGCACTCGACCGGCTCAACGGTTTGCTGCGGATCCCGTCCATTTCGACTGATCCCGCCTACGCCCAGCCCTGCCAGGAGGCCGCGGACTGGCTGGTCAGTGACCTTCAAAGCCTTGGGATACAGGCGGAAAAACGCCTCACCCCGGGCCACCCGATGGTCGTGGGACATATCGACGGGCCCGGCCCGCACCTGCTTTTCTATGGCCACTATGATGTGCAGCCCGTCGATCCGCTGGAGCTGTGGAAGACCGACCCGTTCGAGCCCGAGCTGCAGGACACCGAACAGGGGCAGGTCATCCGCGCGCGCGGCGCCTCGGACGACAAGGGTCAGCTGATGACCTTTGTCGAGGCCTGTCGCGCCTACCGCGACGTGACGGGCGGCCTGCCTTGCAAGATCACGTTCTTTTTCGAGGGCGAGGAAGAATCAGGGTCTCCCTCGCTCATTCCCTTCATGACGGAAAATGCCGACGAACTCGGTGCCGATCTGGCGCTGATCTGCGACACCTCGATGGTGTCGCCCGGCGTGCCCTCCATCGCCTCGCAACTGCGCGGCATGCTCAAGGACGAATTCACGATCCACGGCCCCCGCATCGACCTGCATTCGGGCCACTATGGCGGGCCGGGCCTGAACCCGCTCAAGGAAATCGCGCGCATCATCGCCTCGTTCCACGACGACACCGGGCGCGTGGCCGTGGACGGCTTCTACGAAGGTGTGCACGAGGTGCCGGACGACCTGCTGCGGCAATGGGAAAGCTGCGGCTTCGACGAACAGACCTATCTCAACTCCGTCGGCTTCACCCGACCGCATGGCGAGCAAGGCTATTCCACGCTGGTTCAGCAATGGGCGCGCCCCACGCTGGAAATCAACGGGCTCTGGGGCGGCTACATGGGCGCGGGCACCAAGACGGTGATTCCCGCACAGGCGCATTGCAAGCTGACCTGCCGCCTGGTGGGCGACATGGACCCCGACGCGCTGCGCGAGAAGGTGCGCAAACATGTCGAGGAGCGCCTGTCACCGGACGCCCGTGTCGAATGGAACCAGGATCTCGAGGGGTCCGCCGCGGCGGTGATGAATATCGACCGGCCCGAATTCGAGGCCGCGCGCCAGGCCCTGTCCGAGGAATGGAACCGCGAGGCGGTGTTCGTCGGCATGGGCGGATCGATCCCGATCGCGGGCTTCTTCAAGGATATCCTCGGTCTCGACTCGATGCTGATCGGCTTTGCGCAGGACGATGACGCCATTCACAGCCCCAATGAGAAATACAATGTCGAAAGCTTTCACAAGGGCATCCGAAGCTGGGCCCGCGTGCTGGACAAGCTCGCGCAAGGGTGACGCAGGCCAGAAAATTCGCAGAATTTTCTCTCCAGATTTTTCTGCGAAAAATCCAGGGACGGGGCACTTGGCATGACGATCGAGGGGTTTGACGACCACCTGGTCACACTCGATGGCATCCAGATCGCCTGCAGCCGGGGAGGCAGTGGCCCGCCCTTGCTGTTGCTGCACGGATTTCCACAGACACGGGCACTTTGGGCATATATGGCGCCGGCCCTTGCGCAAACGCATGAGGTAATCTGCCCCGATCTGCGGGGCTACGGCGAATCCGCAAAGCCCCGGGATGTGGCCGCCTACAGTTTCCGCCGGATGGCACAGGACCAGACAGCCCTGATGCGGCACTTCGGGCATGACCGTTTCGCGGTGGCCGGGCATGACCGCGGCGGGCGCGTGGCGCATCGCATGGCCCTTGACGCGCCGGGGGCCGTCACACGGCTTTGCGTCATGGATATCGTGCCCACCCACACCCTGCTTGCGGATTTGCGGCGCGACGTGGCGCGGGCCTATTACCACTGGTTTTTCCTGGCCCAGCCAGAGCCTTTCCCGGAAACCATGATCGGGCATGACGCGGATGCCTTTTACCACGCCTGCCTTCTGGGCTGGGGCGGTGCGCAACTGTCGGATTTCGACGCGGCCCAGCTCGACGCCTATCGCGCGGCATGGCGCGACCCGGACACGATCCGAGGGATGTGCAACGATTACCGCGCGGCCCTGTCCCATGATTTCGACGATGACGCGGCCGATCTGGATCGCAAGGTCACCTGTCCCACGCTCGTTCTTTACGGGGCGCAGGGGGCGATGGCGCGGGCCTATGACGTGCCGGCCTGCTGGCGGGAAAAATGCACCGACATGCAGGCCGGTTCCATCCCCGGAGGCCATTTCTTTCCCGACACCGCCCCGACCCAAACCCTGGACGCGCTCAGGGCGTTTTTCGACTGACACGCCGCGCCAGCACCGCCAGAAGCAAGAGCCACGGCAGGCCGTGCAAGGCCAGGTCGAACCAGTCGACCGCGCGCACCAATGTGCCCGAGACCAGCATACGCAGCTTTTCCAGAATGTGCGGCTCGGGCCGGAACGGGGCAAGGCCCAGTGTCGCGCATAGCAGCGCAACGGCCCAAAGCGGCAGACGGTCCAGCAGCGATCCCATGATGGCAGTCGTGTCCCTGACAGAAGATGTGGCGCGGTTGACGGGGCTCGAACCCGCGACCCCCGGCGTGACAGGCCGGTACTCTAACCAGCTGAGCTACAACCGCGCAGTCATCTATAATGGCAGCAGTGGCGCGGTTGACGGGGCTCGAACCCGCGACCCCCGGCGTGACAGGCCGGTACTCTAACCAACTGAGCTACAACCGCCCGCTGCCCGCCCCGGCGC
>JANSYB010000430.1 GCA_024742655.1 Paracoccaceae bacterium
CCCTACCAGGTGGCCCAGCAGGGCATCGCGCGGACGTTCCAGAACATCGCGCTCTTCGAGGGAATGACGGTTCTGGACAATGTGATGACGGGCCGCATCCGCCAGATGAAGGCGGGATTGATTTCCCAGGCGATCTGGAAAGGCAAGGCCGAGCGCGAGGAGACCGAGAACCGCGAATTCGTCGAGAAGATCATCGACTTCCTTGAAATTCAGCATATCCGGAAGACCCCGGTGGGCCGTCTGCCCTATGGCCTGAAAAAGCGGGTGGAACTGGCCCGCGCCCTGGCCGCCGAACCGTCGATCCTGCTGCTGGATGAGCCGATGGCGGGTATGAATGTCGAGGAAAAAGAGGACATGAGCCGGTTCGTTCTGGACGTGAATGACGAATTCGGCACCACCATCGTTCTGATCGAGCACGACATGGGCGTGGTGATGGACCTCTCGGACCGTGTCGTCGTGATGGATTACGGCAAGAAGATCGGCGATGGCTCGCCGGATGAGGTGCGCAACAACCAGGCGGTGATCGACGCCTATCTGGGGGTGGCGCATGACTGAGCAACGCATACCTGTCCCGGGCCTGACCCGGGACCTTTGCCGCAGGGAGGCCCACCATGCCTGAACAGGTCATCTGGGGAATGGAAGTGGTGTTGAACGGGCTGATGGCCGGGGTGCTTTATGCGCTCGTGGCGCTTGGTTTCGTACTGATCTACAAGGCCTCGGGCATTTTCAATTATGCCCAGGGGGTGATGGCGCTGTTTGCCGGGCTGACGCTGGTGGGGATCATGGAGGGGCAGGTGCCCTTTGCCCACCTGATCAATGCGGCGCTTGGCACGGAGATCCACCACTTCGGCTGGCATATCCCCGCGCTGGCCGCGATCCTGCTGACCATGGTGGTGATGGTCGGCCTGGCCTGGATCGTGAACGTGGTGATTTTCAAACATCTCGTGAATCAGGAGCCGATTATCCTGTTCATGGCCACGATCGGTCTGGCCTATTTCCTCGAAGGGTTCGGGGACATCATGTGGGGCGCCGATATCAAGAAGCTGGACGTGGGGCTGCCGCAGGGCATCAACCTTTGGATCGACGAGACCACGTATAACATTTTCGACTACGGCTTCTTCATCGACAACCTCGATATCGTGGCCACGGTGATCGCCGCCGCACTGGTCTTTACGCTGATCGTCTTTGCGCAATACACCAAGCAGGGCCGGGCGATGCGCGCGGTGGCCGATGACCACCAGGCGGCGCTCAGCGTCGGTATCTCGCTCAACTTCATCTGGGTCATGGTCTGGTCGCTGGCAGGCTTCGTGGCGCTGGTCGCGGGGATCATGTGGGGCACCAAGTCGGGTGTGCAGTTCTCGCTGAGCCTGATCGCGCTCAAGGCGCTGCCGGTGCTGATGCTGGGGGGGTTCACCTCGATCCCGGGGGCCATCGTGGGTGGCCTGATCATCGGGGTGGGCGAAAAGCTGTTCGAGTTTTCCTTTGGCCAGATGATGGGCGGGGCGACCGAGAACTGGTTCGCCTACGTGCTGGCGCTGATCTTCCTCGTGTTCCGGCCACAGGGCCTGTTCGGCGAGAAGATCATCGAAAGGGTGTAGCGCGATGAAACAACTGATCGCCATTGCCAATGTGATCGCCTGGGCCGGTTTCTGGGCCTTTGGGTATATCGCGCTGACCACCGAGGTGGACAAGAGCGGCCAGATGGTCACGGCCGCGATCCTTGCGGCCATTGGCGGCGGGATTGGCATGATGGCCTATTTCTGGCTGGTGCGGCACGCCGAGGCCACGGGATACGCCAAGCCCGCCAACCGCGTGCAGCAACGCGAAGACGACCCCACCGGGGAGGAGACCTGAGATGTTTTACCGTGAAGCGGGGGATTTCAAGACCTCCTATGTCGACGACAGCCAGACCTTTCCGATCAAGTTCGACCGGTACAGGTATTACCTTGTGCTGCTGGTGGGCTTTGCGATCGTACCTTTCGTCATCAACGACTACTGGGTGAACGCGGTCTTCCTGCCGTTCCTGATCTACTCGATCGCGGCGATCGGGCTGAATATCCTGGTGGGATATTGCGGGCAGGTCAGCCTTGGCACGGGCGGGTTCATGGCCGTGGGGGCCTATGGCTGTTACAAGCTGATGACGGGCTTTCCCGACGTGAGCATCTTTTTCCACGTCATCGCCGCCGGGGGCATAACGGCTGCGGTCTGTGTCCTGTTTGGCCTGCCCAGTCTGCGGATCAAGGGATTCTACCTCGCGGTGGCGACGCTTGCGGCGCAGTTCTTTCTGGTGTGGCTCTTCAACCGGGTGTCGTGGTTCTACAACTACTCGGCCTCGGGCCAGATCAGCGCACCGGAGCGCACGGTGTTCGGCAATGCGGTCACCGGGCCCGAGACCGCGCCCTGGGCGGCGTATCTTTTCTGCCTCGTCTTTACCGTGGCCAGTGCGATCATCGCGCGCAATCTGACGCGGGGCATGGCGGGCCGCAAATGGATGGCGATCCGCGACATGGACATCGCCGCCGAGATCATCGGGGTGAACCCGCTCAAGGCGAAACTGTCGGCCTTTGCGATCTCGGGCTTTTTCGTGGGGATCGCGGGTGCGCTGTTTTTCGCGGTCTATCTTGGCGCGGTCGAGGTGGGCGAGGTGTTCGGAATCCAGAAATCGTTCCTGGTGCTGTTCATGGTCATCATCGGCGGGTTGGGCTCGATTTTCGGCAGTTTTGCCGGGGCGGCGTTCCTGGTGCTGTTGCCGGTGCTGCTCAAGAACGTGCTGGTGGGCGGGCTGGGCTGGCCCACGGACCTGGCGGCGCATCTGGAATTCATGATCGTGGGCGGGCTGATCGTGCTGTTTCTGGTCGCGGAGCCGCATGGGTTGGCGCAGCTGTGGCGCGTGGCCAAGGAGAAACTGAGACTATGGCCCTTCCCGCATTAGGGCGGGGCAAAGGTGCGTGACATCACGCACCCTACGGAGTTGGGCGCAAAAGCGTTCATGAAACGACATCGGAGAAAACCAAGGGAGGAATACACCGATGAAGACAACACTGCTTTCAGCCGCGGTGGCGGCGGTGATGGCGGCAGGTCCCGCGCTTGCGGACCTGACCATCGTCGATACCAGCTATCGGACAGGCCCCTATGCCGCGAACGGTATCCCGTTCTCGGACGGTTATCAGGATTACTTTACCCTGCTCAATGAGCGCGACGGCGGCATCGGTGGCGAGATGATCAACATCGTCGAATGCGAGACCGGCTATAACACCGAGAAAGGTGTGGAATGCTACGAGGCGACCAAGGGCGA
>JANSYB010000420.1 GCA_024742655.1 Paracoccaceae bacterium
CCAGTCTTCCAACAGTCCGGGCCAGAATCCACCGTAATCATAGAAGATGCGGCGCATGCGGCCAGAGCCGATCAGCCCTGCGTCCGACAGGCTCAATACGGCCTCGATCCCAACACACAGCAGGATGATCGCAATCATCATCCAGTGCCCGGGTTGCCGCATGAGCGCCTTGATCATTCGCAGGTCTCCACAAAGCCTGACGTCCTTATCCCTTTAAGGATACTGTCAGACAATAGACGCAAGACGGCGCGGCAGCCAGCGTTCTACTGTCCGTCGGCGGCATCAAGGTCAGACTGGAGCGATACGATCAGAGAGCGTGCCTCTTCGATTTGAGGGCGCAGATCGGTCGGACCGGCAATCTCCACGGCGCGCTGCATCTGCGTCAAAGCGTCAGCGGGGCGTGACAGGGATTGGTAGACCCGGCCCAGGTGATACTGAACGATCGGGTCCTCGGGCAGGCCGCGCGCCGCGCCTTCAAGATAGGGAAGGGCCTCTTCGGCGTCCCCGCGGCGGAAAATGATCCAGCCATAGGTATCCTGGAGGGCGGGCACTTCGGTGTCACTGAAACGCCGCGCGATGCGCCACGCGCGATCGAGGCTTTCCTCGTCGTCGCGATAGGTGGCGATCAGGCTCGCCAGGTTGTTTGCAACCACGAGTGCGGATGAATTCTGTTCATAAAGCGATTCATAGACGGCGATCGCCTCATCCACCTTGCCATCCTGTTCCAGAAGCGACGCCTTGGCCCAATTCAGGTTACCATCGTTCGGGGTCTGGTTGAGCCCCTCGTCAATCGTTTCGTATGCGGCATTGCGATCCCCCTTGCTCAGTTGGATGCGAGACATCTGCAACCAAATGGCCGGCCGGGCAGGGTCCTCGTCGAGCAAACCGCGATAAATTTGCTCGGCTTCCTCAAGTTGGCCATTCGTGCTCTTGGTGAGTGCCAGAACGAACGCCGCGGTTTCATCCTCAGGATTGGAGGCCGCCAGTTCTTCTGCGAGCGTCATGGCGCCACTTGTGTCGCCCGTTGCGAGCCGCGCCCGTATCAGAACAATCTGCGAGGTGATGTCTGCTTCCGGCCCCCGGGCCACCGTCTCGAGGAAAGCGAGCGCATCACCAAGGCCGCTTTCCTGGCTCAGGCGATCCGCCTCGATCGCGTTTGCGGCGAGTGTGGCCTCCTCGGTCTCGAGACGCCGCAGGGCCTGTACCACGTCCTGAGCACGGCCATTGTCCTCCATGAGAAGATAGAGCTCGCCCAAGGCAATCAGAAGGTCGGGGTCCGCCTTGTTCAAACGGAGCGACGAAATAAGGATATCCTCGGCCGGCAGAAAGCGCTGCTCCCGCATCAGAAGCCTTGCATAACGCAGTGTTTCGGTCGGGGCGTTGTTCGATGCTTCGACGGCAAGAGCCAGAAAATCCCGCGCAAGTTGCGGGCTGCCGGCCCGGGTATAGGCCTCGGCCATCATGGTCATGGCCTGCGCGTCGTCGGGCTTGCTGTTCAAGGCGTTTCGCAGTGCCGAAATGGCCGCTTCGGCATCATCAGCTTCGATATGCCAGGCTGCTTGAAGTTTCAGTGCGTCCGGCTGCGCGGGATCCTCGGCGAGGATCTCTTCCACGCGTGCGCGGGCGCCGACCTCGTTGCCCATGGACAGCAGCATGCGTGCAAGGGTGACCTTGACCGCCTGGATGCGGTCGGATGGCTCCTTACCTTCGATCGCGGCTTCGAGGTTTGCCACCGCCTCTTCGCGCTGACCGTCATCAAAGTCGAGGCCGGCATCGATAATGATGAAGGGCAGGGGGTCTGGATGGTCGGCGATTGCCTTGTCTATTTCGACGCGTGCGGCCTCTGTGCCGCGTATCTCGGCCAGAAAGCGTATCAGCTGAACGCGCGGTCCGGGATCATCTTCCGGCGCGTCGCTGACAAGCTGGCGAAGGAATGCCTCAACGTCGGCCTGCTTGCCGTTGTTCATAAGGTAACGGATCAAAGTCTGCTTGTGGGTGATGTTGTCCGGGAAGATCTCGACCAAACGGTAAAGTGCTTTTTCAAGCGCGGCGGTGTCTCCGATTTCGGCAAGGACAGACAGGCGCTGAAGAAGCAGGCGTTCGTTCTCAGGCTCGCGGGCCAGCATTTCATCCAGGGCGGTCAGGGCTTTGCCAAAATCCAGATCCCGGAGATAGCTGTCGATGAGCAGGTTTCGCAGAATGAGGTTTTCAGGTTGGTCCTGCAGAAGTTGCTCGGCCTTGCGGGCGGCGTCACGGCGTGTGGTTTCATCCTTGTTCCGCGTCGCTTCCCCGTACCGCAGCGCTTCGGCAATGGCGATGACCTGAGGTTCCTCGGGGGCAAGCTCGACGGATTTCTGGCCATGACGGGTCACTTCCTCCCAATGGCCAGCGACAAACGCGATCGTGGTCAGTGAGATCCGCGTGTCCGCGTCTTCGGGATACTGTTCGGCCAGTCGAAGATACTGGCTGTAGGCCTCCTGGCGATTGCCGCGTTCCAGCATCAGATCGGCAAGCGTTTCTCTTGCCTGCTTATGGCTTCCGTTCAACTGAAAGACATTACGCAGTTCGACGATAGCCCGGTCTGTGTCGCCTTCTTCTATGAGGGCAAGCGCAGACTGAAAATGCGCTTCCGCGCGCTCTTCAGCGGAGTCGCACGCCGAAAGGGCGAGCGCTGCGACCGTTACAAGTGCTAAACGACGTATTTTGGATGACAGGTACACGAAGAACTCCGATTGGTTTTGACCTGCTTAACAGATTATCGTCGGCTCAGAACTGATCCAGGACAAGCTGGTGCCTGACACATATATGATTGCCGAATAGGGAATATGTATGTCAGTGACCGGTACATTTGAAGACAACAAAAAATGTGCGTGCCAGAATTTTCAGATCAGTCTGCAATGAAACCGTCTGCAGGTAGAGTTCGTCGTAATAGACCCTTGCGACAAACTCGCTCTCATTTCGGTCCGATATCTGCCAGAAACCGGTAATTCCGGGGCGAAGCTGGTAGTACGCTGTCCCGTGGTATTGATCCCGCTGGCAAGGCATGAAGGGGCGCGGGCCAACAAGGGACATGGTGCCATTCAACACATTGAACAGTTGCGGCAGTTCATCCGCGGAGGATTTGCGCAGGAACCGTCCAAGCGGCGTGATGCGCGGATCGTTCTTGAGCTTCTGGCTGCTTTCCCATTCCCTGCGAACCGCGGGGTCGCTCGACAGAATGCTCTCAAGACGCGCATCGGCATCGTGCACCATGGTGCGAAGCTTCCAGATACGGAAAACCCGGCCATCCTTTCCAACGCGTTCCTGCGAATAAAAAGGGCTGCCTCCGCCCAGCTTCACAAGC
>JANSYB010000332.1 GCA_024742655.1 Paracoccaceae bacterium
ACGCCCGTCTATACGCTTGAGGGCACATTGGCGGGCTTCGATCCTCAAAACCAGGGCCAGGTCGATGCCGAGGCCAATTTCAGCGACTTCCTGTCCGAGATGTTGCCGCAGATCTCATCCTGTCTTGAAATCGACACAGCGGATTTCCTGCATGGCGGTTTGCCCAATGCCGGGCGCTATGAGCAGGTCCCGTATTTCATGAACTGGACCATCGACTGGGGCCACATGGACTGGGGCTGGTGCCCGGAAAACGACACCAGCATCCAGTATGCGCAGAACGATGAGGGGTCCCTCCATGCCTTCATCGAACAGATGCGCCTGCATGACGGCACCGGCACGCATTACGCGATGAAATATGCGCTGGCCACGCTGGACCCGTCCAGCCGCGATGCCTATGCGCAGCTTGCCACCAAGGGCCTGGTGCCGTCGGAGTTCGCCAACCGGCCCAAGGCCTGGGAAGACGAAGAGGTGCGCAAGATCATCGTGCTGATGACCGATGGCAAGATCACCGAACAGGTGCGCCCGACCTATCCCTATGATCCGGTCAACGCGTCCATGGAGCTAAAGGGTCAGACCAGCACGAACACGTCGTCCCTGACCAACCGGTCGACCAACGCGACCAACTTCAAGGCAAGCTGCGATCTGGCCAAGGCCAAGGGCGTGGAGGTGTTCACCATCGCGTTCGAGACGACGAGCGCGGGTCAGGCGGAGATGCGTGATTGCGCCTCGTCGGCCGGACACTATTTCGAGACGTCCGGCAAGGGGATCGAGCAGGTCTTTCGGACCATCGCGCGCCAGATCACCCAGCTGAGACTGACGCAGTAAAACCCAATCCGCCGCCCGGACCATCCTCGGGCGGCGGACTGTTTCTTCTGCGGGCTACCGCAGCATGATCACGTTGCGCCGGGCGTTGCCGGCGCGCGTGTCGTCCATGGCCTCGTTGATCTGCTCCAGGCTCCAGCGGTTGGAAATCAGCTCATCGAGTTTCAGCCGGCCCTGCGCGTAGAGGTCCATCATCCACGGAATGTCGCGCTTGATGACCACCTCACCCATCTTTGAGCCGACCATCGCCTGCCCCGCGGCGGCGAAATTGGCCGGCTCATAGCTTGAGACGGCGCCGGAATGGGGCATGCCGACCATGATCATCCGGCCGCCGCCCGCAAGGTAACGGGGGGCCTGGTCATAGGCGGGGATCGCGCCCACCGACACGATCACCACGTCCGCGCCCCGGCCCATGGCGGCCTTGGCCGCGCGCCACGGATTGTCCTGCGTGGCCAGCACGCCGTCGGTCGCGCCGAAGGCCTCGGCATCCTTCAGTTTCTCGGGGCTCATGTCCACCGCGACGATGCGGCGCGCGCCCGCGATCCGCGCGCCCTGAATGGCATTGAGCCCGACACCGCCCGCGCCGATCACCACCACGTCCTCGCCCGCGCGCAGGCCGGCGGCATTGACCACCGCGCCCACGCCGGTAATGACCCCGCAGGCCAGCAGGCTGGCCGCGTCCATCGCCATGTCGGCCGGTGTCTTGACCACCTGGCTGTGATGCACGACCACCTTTTCGGCAAAGGCCCCGCAGGCCATCGCCTGATGCAGCTTGTCGCCATCGATGGTCTTGAGCGGGCCGTGATCTCCGTCATAGGGCGTCTCGCACCCGGTGGGCCGGCCCGCCCCGCAGCTGGGGCACTGCCCACAGGCCCGGATCAGCGTGACCACGACCGCGTCGCCCTCGGCCAGTCCGGTGACCCCGGCCCCGAGCGCTGTGATGCGCCCGGCGGCCTCGTGCCCGTAGACGGCCGGCAGGCTGCCGCCCCAGCCCCCATCGGCGAAGGTGATATCCGAATGGCAGATCGCCACCGCGTCGAGCGTGACCTCGACCTCGCCCATCTCGGGGGCGCGCAGCAGAACATCCTCGACCACGAGGGGTTTGCCGAATTCATGGCACACGGCGGCTTTGATGGTTTGCATGGATTCTCTCCGGTCTGGGTATCGGAAACTGCGCGCGATTCGCCCCGTCTTTCAAGCCGGAAACCGACGTCACCCGGCGTAATCGGCCGATCTGGCGGAACGGGCGCGCATGAACAGGACGAAGGCCGCGACCGACAACAGCAGCGCGGCCAGAAACGGCGCGCCGGGCAGGTAGAGCGGCGCGGCGGGCGCGGTGAAGGCGGCAAAGACATTGGTCATCAACAGCGGCGACAGGATCATCGCAAGCGCGCCTACCGAGGTCAGCATACCCTGCAATTCGCCCTGCGCATCTGGTGGCGTCTGCCGTGACATGATCGCCTGCAGGGCCGGGCCCGCCATCGCCGCCAGGGCAGAGACCGGCGTCAGGGCCAGAACCACCCAGCCATTGCTGAGCACCCCCAGCAGGCCAAAGGACACCACGCAGAATCCAAAGCCGAGCAGAACCGTCCCGGTTTCGCCGAGCCGCTTGATCGCGATGCGGATCACGCCGCCCTGAACGAAGGCCATGCAGATGCCGAAAGCGGCGAGCGATATGCCCGTCATCGCGCTGTCCCAGCCGAACCTGGCTTGTGTGAAATAGGCCCAGACCGCGGGGTAGACATTGACCGCCAGCTGGTAGAGCAGCATCACGATCAAAAGCTGGCCAAGCCCCGGCAGGGCGCGGATATGGGTCAGCGCGCCGAACGGGTTGGCCCGTGCCCAGCTGAACGGGCGGCGGATCTTGTCGGTGACCGTTTCGGGCAGGATCAGCAGGCCGAACAGGAAATTGCCGAAGGCCAGCGCGGCAGCGGCATAGAACGGCGCGCGCGGCCCCAGATCACCAAGGAACCCGCCGATCAGCGGCCCGAGCACAAAGCCGAGACCGAAGGCCGCGCTGACAAGGCCGAACCCCGCCCCGCGTTTCTCGGGCGGCGAGATATCGGCCATCAGCGCGGCCGCCGTGGCCTGCGTGGCCGCGGTGATCCCGCCGACGATCCGCCCGATCAGCAACAGCCAGATGGTGCCCGCCACCGCCATCACGACGTAGTCCAGCGCCATCACGAACAGCGAGATCAGCAGCACGGGCCGCCGCCCGTACCGATCACTGAGATTGCCCAGGATCGGCCCGAACAGGAATTGCATCACCGCGAAACTGGTGGCCAGCACCCCGCCCCAAAGGGCCGCCTGTGCCAGCGTGCCGCCCTGGACCTCCATCAGCAGCGCGGGCATGACCGGGATGATCAACCCGATGCCCATCGCGTCGATCATGACGGTCAGCAGCACGAAAATGACAGGCAGGCGCGATGACATGGCGGCTCCGGGCAGAGGGCATGGCGCCCGGCGCGACCTTACCCGCGCGGGTGCGAAAATCAAAGAGGCGTTGACCTAGAACGGGTTACGTATCCCGCGCGCGCGGCGGCTTCGGTTGCGGGCCAGTTCCAGAAGTGCGCGAATGGCCACAGAGGCGATCACGATCGAACCGCCCAGGATGGTGGCGGGCGTCGGCACCTCGTTCACGAACAGCCAGACCCAGACCGGGCCAAGCGCGAATTCCAGAAGCATGAACAGCGTCAGTTCCGCGGCGGCCAGGTGCTTGGACGCGGTGATGAAGAACGCGTTGGCCAGCCCCGACAGCACTCCGCCCAGGATGAAACACAGGACGATTTCGCGCCAGGGGATGGAAAGGTCACCCCATCTCAGGCAAAGGCAGATCACGATGATCAGCGCGCCCGACACCATCAACGCGGGCAGCATCTCGATCTCGCGGTGGCGGCGCACGACGATGGCATAGCCCGAGAAGCTGAGCGCCGTAACCAGCCCCATGACATTGCCGTAAAGCGACCCCGCGCCCACAGCGCCCGAGACCATCACGCCGATGCCCACCGCCGCCGCCAGCATGGTCAACAGGGTGGACCGCACAAGGGGCTCGCGCAGGATGACCCAGGCCAGTGCTGCGGTGAAGAACGGTATCGCACTCAGCATGAACAGCGTATTGGCCACGGTCGTGTTGGTGATCGATTGCAGGAAACTCATCGTGGCCCCGGCCAGCAACATTCCCGCCAGAAGACCGGGCCGCCCGATGGCCCGGACGCGGGCCGGCGCGGACGACCCGTAGCGCACCACCATGATCCCGGCCACCATCGCAATCAGGGCCATCGACCGGTAGAAATTGATTTGCCAGACATCCGCCGCCTCGATGTTGCGAATGATCAGCCCGCCGAAGCTGATGCCGATC
>JANSYB010000251.1 GCA_024742655.1 Paracoccaceae bacterium
GCCCGAGGCCGAGGCGGTCGGCGATTTGCAGTGTTCGCTGTGAAAAACAGATCGCGCGCGAGCCATGCGAGACCTTGTCATTTTCGTCAAGGATAACCACCGGCACACCGTGTTGTGCAAGATCGACCCCGGCGGCGAGGCCTATGGGACCGGCGCCAACGATCACCACCGGATGATGTGCGGTGTCGCCGGCGCGCTGATCGGCGCTGCGCGTATAGGGATAGAGAGGTATCTCGTAGGCGGGGGTCATCGGTTCCGCTCCGGCCGGACCGGTTGACAGGCGGGGCGATGGTCCCCACCTGTTTCATCACTATATGCATCATACACGATAGTCGGGACAGCCGATCCGAAAGGAGGAGCAATGACGACAACGGAACACCGAACCCCCACACATGACCAATACCCCGATTGGGGCTGGAAAGGCCTTGCCGCGCTGGGCGCGGTGATGGTGATCGGCGGATTCATCGCATTTCTCAACCCGTTCGCGGCCTCGTTGACGGTAGAAGTGCTCGCCGGTGTCGCGTTCCTGGTTGCAGGTCTGATGCAGCTCTGGCTGGTCTTTACGGACAGTGCGCAGGCGGCCTCCGACCGCTGGCTTGCGGGCGGGCTTGGGGCCGTTTTGGTGCTGCTGGCCGTGGGGCTGCTGGCCAATCCGCTGGCCGGGCTTGTGACGCTGACGATCCTTGTGGCGCTCTTGTTCGCCGTGATGGGCGGCTTGCGTGTCGCGATGGCCCTGCGTGTGCGGCCGCGCGACGGTTGGGGATGGCTCATGGCGTCGGGCGTGATGTCGCTGCTTCTGGCGGCGCTGATCGTCATCGGATTGCCGGGTGCGGCACTTGGTATTCTGGGGATTTTCCTGGGCATTGACCTGACATTCGCCGGTGCGATGACATTGGCGATGGCCTGGCAGGTGCGCAAACACGAGGCGTGATCCTGATTGCGCATCATGGGTTTGCCCGCCTTGAGGCTGTGCGCCGGGCCGCGAAACCAAACCGACCTTTCCGCAGGCCCTGTTGCCTTCCGGTCTCTGCCTGGACAGTCGAAAAGTGGCTGGTCACCAGTCAACCCTGCAGCGCCTCCCACATGTCAATGTCGCGTTGCGCGGTCCAGATACGCGGCGTGTCGATGCCGCGCGCCTCGTCATAGGCGCGGGCGACGTTGAAGGGCAGGCAGTGCTCGTAGATGGCATAGTCCGAAAACTTGGGGTCGCAGGCGGCGCGCACGGCATCCCATGCCGCTTTCAGGGATCCGCCGCGGGCGGCCACACGGGCGGCGGGGGCATAGGTCGAAGCCACGAAATCGCGGGTATTCTCGATCGCGGCATTGACCATCTCTTGTCCCATCAGGGCGTCGCCCCGGCCCGGTGCAATGGCATCGACGCCAAACAGCTTTATCGCGTCCAGTGTATCGCCCCAATCCGCGAAATGCCCGTCGCCGCAATAGCAGGCCGAGTGGTATTCGACGATATCGCCGGTGAACATCACGTTTTCATCCGGCACGTGGATCACGATATCGCCCGCCGTATGCGCGCGGCCCAGATGCATGAGATCCACCCGGCGATTGCCGAGATAGACCGTCATGGATTTGGAAAAGGTGGTGGTGGGCCAGGTCAGGCCAGGGATGCTCTCATGCCCCTCAAAAAGGCGCGGAAAGCGCTGGAATTCGCTGTCCCAATCCTCTTGCCCGCGTTCGGCAACCATGGCGCGCCCAGCATCGGACATAAGGATCTGGTCGGCGCCATAGGCCGAGGCGCCGAGCACCCGCACCGCGTGGTAATGAGTGAGCGCCAGATGCGTGATCGGCTTGTCGGTGACCTGCCGCACGCAATCGATGACCTTTTGCGCCAGACGCGGTGTCGCCTGCGCCTCTATGATCATCACGCTGTCATCGCCTATGATCACGCCGGAATTGGGATCGCCCTCGGCGGTAAAGGCATAAAGGCCGCGGCCGATCTCGGTAAAGCTGATGGTCTTCTCGCTCAGGTCACCTTGTGAGGCAAAGGCCTTGGCCATGGGCTTTCCTTTCTTCAATGGACAGGTCCAGGGGCCTGTGATCTTGTCCGGGCATGACTGCATCACGCCTGCCCTATCTTGCGACATTCATGGTGACGGTGGCAACGGCCCTGATCCTGTGGGGCATGGGCCGTGTCTGGATCTGCCCTTGCGGCTGGGTGGACCTTTGGGGGCCGGTGGGTAGCATCGAGGCCAACATGCAGTTGGGCGACTGGTACACGCCCAGCCACCTGTTGCACGGTTTCCTGTTCTACGCCGGCCTCTGGATCGTGGCGCGACGATTGTCGGTCGGGTGGCGGCTGGTTCTGGCCACGGTGCTGGAATGCGCGTGGGAAATCCTCGAGAACACGGATGCCGTTATCCAGAGATATCGCGATACCACCGTATCGAGCGATTACATTGGCGACAGCGTTCTCAATTCATTGTCGGATATCGTGGCGATGTTCGCGGGGTTTGCACTGGCCCGGGTGCTGCCGGTCTGGGCCAGTGTTCTGATCGTCGTCGGGTTCGAGGTGCTGACGGCATTTATCATCCGCGATGGTCTGGCCTTGAACATCATCATGTTCATCTGGCCGTCCGAGGCGATCCTGAACTGGCAGACAGGCGGTTAGGGCAGCGCTGCCATCTGCTGTTCTATCGCGCCGAAGATCGAATGGCCCTGCGCGTCCTCCATCCAGATCCTGACCGTGTCGCCGGGTTGCAGAAACGGCGTGACAGGGGCCCCGGACAGAAGGGTTTCGACCATGCGCTGTTCTGCGATGCAGGAATAGCCCGCGCCACCATCGCGCACGGGTTTGCCGGGCCCGCCATCCGCATCGCGGTTGGATACCGTGCCGGACCCGATGATCGTGCCGGCGCACAGGGGCCGGGTGCGCGCGGCATGGACGATCAGCGTCGGAAAATCAAAGGTCATGTCGGCCCCGGCATCGGCGCGCCCGAACGCCTGTCCGTTCAGGTCGACATTCAGACGCCCATGCAGTTTTCCTCCGTCCCAGCCCGACAGGGCCTCTGGCGCAACGGCGATGCCCGAACAGGCGTTCCGCGGTTTGGATTGCAGAAAGCCGAAACCCTTGCCAAGCTCTTCCGGGATAAGGTTGCGATAGGACACATCGTTGAGCAGCATGACCAGCCGGATCGATGCACGTGCCTCATCCAGACTGGCCCCCCGGGGCACGAAACCGGTGACAACCGCGATCTCGGCCTCGAAATCCACGCCCCAGTCCGGCTGGCCCGTGATCGGGGCCGTTGGCGACAGGAACCCGTCCGAGGCCCCCTGATACATCAACGGATCGGTCCAGAAACTGTCGGGCATGGCCGCCCCGCGGGCCTGTCGGACAAGCGCGATATGATTGACATAGGCCGACCCATCCAGAAACTGGAAGGCGCGCGGCAAGGGTGCGAGACACTGATCGGGGTCAAACCCCTCCTCCGGCCCGGCCAGCGCCTCCAGCCGGGCCATCGGCAGGTCCAGGTCCAGCATCCGCTGCATTGTCATATCCGCGACCGGGCGACAGCGGCGCAGGTCATCGGACATCAGCGCGAGCCTCCCGTCGGGATCGGCCCCGTGGTGCAACGTGGCCAGTTTCAAGGCTGCTCTCCGACCTCGATCACGAGGCCATCATGCCCGATATGAACCGGCCCGTCATAAAGGCCCGACACGGCGGCGCGCCATGTCTCTTCGGTCACGCCCGGTTCGCCCGAGGGGATAAGGTGGTTCAGCGCCAGCGCCCGAACCTGTGCCGCCTGCGCAATACGCGCAACGTCCTCGGCGGGCGAATGGCTGCGTAGGATATGGGCCATCAGGCGATCATCCGCATACCCCATCCGGTCAACAAGATCCTGAACGCCGTCGCGCAGCATCGCCTCATGCACCATCAGGTCGGCGCCCTGGGCAAACTCTGCCATGGCCGGCATCGGGGCCGTGTCACCCGACAAAACGATGGTCTGACCGTTCGCCTCGAAGCGCAGCGCGAAACTGTCCTCGATCGGGGGGTGATCATTGCGCATCGCACTGACCAGAACGCCTTGCATGTCGATCGGACGCTCGTCCGAGATATGGCTGACCACACAAAGATCATGGAAATCAGGGCGTCCCTCGTCCTCGGTCCTCAGGGCGATGTCATAGGCCATCGCGTTGAGGAAAAACTGCCAGTAGTGCTCGATGCCCGGCGGGCCGAAGATCGGGATCTGGTGCCGCAAGCCGGCGGTCCAGGCCGTGTGCAGAAGCGGACCGAGTTCAAGGTAATGGTCGGAATGCAGATGGGTGATGAACACCGCGTCGAGATCTGTCAGGGGCACCCCGGCCTCCGCCATCCCGATTGCAGCCCCCAGCCCGGCATCGACAAGCATGGTCTGTCCGCCCATCTCGATCAACGTCGATGTGGGCCGTGCCGACCCGGGGCGGATCGCCGGGCCGCCCTTTGTCCCCAGCAAGGTGACACTACTTTGGATTCCACTCATGTCGTGGCCTCTTTGAAAGTTTCCCGGCGGTCGTGGCCTGCCAAAATGTCTTCAGCATGGCGATTCTTGGAATGGGGCATGGTGGTCGTGTCTGCGGCCTCCATCGCCCTGCGGCCAGCGCCGGGTTGCATCACTTCTCCCCCGGCGTGCCGTCGAATTTCTTTTCGATATCGGCCCAGCAATCGATGTAATCGTCCTGCAACGGGGCCTCTTGGGCGGCAAAGCGCGTCAGGTGCTGCGGGAAACGGGTTTCGAACATGAACGACATGGTGTTGTCCAGCTTGCCGGGCTTCAGGTCGGCATTCGACGCTTTTTCGAATGCCTCCCGGTCCGGGCCATGGGGCAGCATCATGTTGTGCAGGCTCATGCCACCGGGCA
>JANSYB010000135.1 GCA_024742655.1 Paracoccaceae bacterium
GAACAGGATCGAGAAGTTGATGCCCGCCCCCACGGTGATGAAGAACAGCCCCAGCAGCAGCCCCTTGAAGGGCTCGATATCGCTTTCCAGTTCGTGCCGGAATTCCGACGAGGCCAGAACGACCCCGGCCAGAAAGGCGCCGAGCGCGGGCGACAGCCCCACCAGCGTCATCACGAAGGCGATGCCCACAACGATCAGAAGTGCCAGCGCCGTGTACATCTCGCGCAGGCGCGCGGCGTGGATGAAGCGAAAGATCGGCCGCGTGAGATACACCCCCGTCAGGATGATGGCGGCCACGGCCCCGATGGTGACCAGCGTCACACCCCAGCCCGGCAGGCTCTGGATAAAGGTCTGGGCGACCTCGTGGGCGCCTTCGCCATGGCCCTCCGTGCCGCCCTCGGACAGCCGGGTCAGTGTTTCGCCCAGGATCATGTCCGGCGTTTTGGGCAGCGCCAGCAGCGGCAGCAGGGCCAGCATTGGAATGACCGCGATATCCTGCGTCAGAAGCACCGAAAAGGCGGATCGCCCGCCGTCGGTCTGCATCAGCCCCTTTTCCGACAGCGTCTGAAGCACGATCGCGGTAGAGGAGAGCGCAAAGACCAACCCGATGGCCAGTGACACGCTCCAGGGCAGGCCAAGCAGCATCGCGCCCACCATCACCGCCAGCGTGGTGATGGTGATCTGCAACCCGCCCAGCCCCAGAAGGCGGTGGCGCATGTCCCAAAGGGCGCGTGGTTCGAGTTCGAGGCCGATCAGGAACAGCATCATGACCACGCCGAATTCGGCGAAATGCTGCAATTCTTCCTGTGCATGCCCGCCCAGAAGGCCGGGCACCTGGCCGATCACGATACCCGCCGCAAGATATCCCAGCACCGATCCCAGCCCGAGGCGCGCCGCGAGCGGCACCGCGATCACCGCCGCGGCGAGAAAGATTGTGGCCTGGAACAGAAAGCCTTCCATGAACGGTTCTTACCTCTGCATAGCCGGCCATCCGGTGACGCGCCGCGCAGCGCGCGGCACGGTGGCCCGACGGCTCGAAATGGTGTTCTGTGTTGTCATGCGGTTCACTATGCGTGCGATGTAACAGGCACGCAATCTTCATGCGTGCACAATCGCTGTGTGCTGTGTGTTTGGGTAAAAAATGCGCGGTTGCGACGTCAGCGGTCACAGACGACGTCAGCCGCGGGGCATTGTCAGGGTCACGTTGCGACCGCCCTTGACATAACGCAGTTCACTGTCGCCGATGGCGTTGACCCGCCCGCCATCCAGACGGTCGCCGACCTTGACCTTCTTGTAGCGGCCATTGGCCAGCCGCACCAGCGCGCGCCGGTTGGACGGGGTGCCGTAGACCCCGATCAGGTTGACCCGGCGCAGCTTCAGCGCGTTGTTTTCGGTGGCCGCCCGCGCAACGGTGGTCGCGGTCGGGGCACTTGGCTGCGCGCGTTGCGAGGTCGGCACGCGCGTGGCGGTCACGGTTTCCTCGCTGCGTTCGACGATTCTGTCGAAGTTGCGCGGTCGCGTCTTGGGCTTGAGCGAAGCCGCGACGGCCTGCTGCGTCGCCCCGGCAAAGGGGTCCGGTGTCTGGACAGCGGCGGCAACGGCCTCGTCGATGGCGTCCGGGTCGCCGGGATCCGGCGTCTCGGCTTCGGCGGCGGCGCTTGCGGCTGCGGCCTCCTCGGCGAGTTCCTGGATGCTTTTGGGGCGCAGCTCCGGGCGCAGCCCCGCCAGTTCCGTGCGCGTTCGCCCGCCAAGGGTGCTGCGCTCGTTCTGTTCGCTCAGATTGCCGGGCCGCGCCTTGGGGCGCAGGGAGGCCTCTTGCGGCGCTGCCGTTTCGGCCGGGTCGGTCACCTCGGGCGCGGCCGCCGCGCGCTCGGGCAGGCCTGGCGGCACGACAGGGGGCCGGCCGGCAAAGACGCGCACCCCGTCCGTTGTCAACGCGCCCTCCGGCGTGGCCCGCACGAAACCGCGCGAATCCAGATCGAAAAGCGTGCCGGCGGCGGGCGGATCGGGCGGTGTTTCCGGCCGGGCATCGCGCAGACGGGCCTGACCGTCGGGCAGGGCGATCGCATCCTGTTCGATCACCTTGGGATCGATCGAGGTGAGATAAAAATCATCCAGAGAGATCATCTCGGGCGGGGCCGGTGCGTCGGGCGCCATCTGCCAGATCCCCGTCGCGGCATAGCGTGCGCGCGCCTCGTCCGATGACAGTTCCGCCGGGGCGGGGTCGGGGCGTGCATCCGTGGCGATATCGCTCTCGGGCTGGCTCAGAGATGCGACGACCGGGTCATCCGCCGTCTCGTCGGCCTCGTCCTGTTCGATCAGGGCCGGATCGGTTACATCCGCCTCGGGGGTCGCCGCGATCTGGCTGTCGGCATCATCGCGCAGGAAGCGCGCCAGACCATCATCCATGAAGATCGACGCCCAGGCCGCGACGCCAACGAGGAACAGCAACAGAACCGCCGTCAGGATCACGCCGAGGAAACGCGGCTTGCCGCCCACCCGGACGGGTTCGCGCGCGCCGAAGACCGTCATGCGCTGTTTTTCGTCTTCGGGCGCAAGGGGTTGGGTGCCGGCGCTGCGGCGCTCCTGCCGTTCGCTGCCGCCCCGCTTCAGACGGATCGAGCGGCGGGTGAAGAACGAGGGCGCCTTGTCCTCCGCGCGGCCCGGCGGTGCCGCCTCTGCCGGGCGGCCGGCTGGCATATCGTCCGGATCGGCATGCAGGGATGCGGCGAGTTGGGACACCACCTCCTCGGGCAGGCCGTCTTCCGGGACGCCTGTAACCTCTGCGGCCACCGCGGGTTCGGGTGGTGCTGCGGTCAGGGGCGGTTCTGGCCGGGCGCTGTCTGTGGTCGGGATTTCGGCGGCGTCCGGGTCTTGCGCCGGGGCGTCATCGCGTCTGGCCCCGGACAGGCGTGGCGTCACGGCGGGCAGATCATCGCGCCGGGCCCTGATCGAAGAAAAGGCCGGGCCCGAGGCGACGGGTTCTTCGGTGTCCTGTGGTTCGGACGGCGGGGGCTGTGGGGCCGCGGATGCCGTGTCCGCCGTATCATCCGTCTGCGACCAAACATCACTCTCCGGTGGCGTCTCGTTATCCGTGGCCGTGGTGCCGGCGGTGTCATCCGGGGTCAGGGCCTCGGGGGCAGGCGGCGCGGCGGTGGGCAGTTCCGGGGCCGGTGTCGGCATCGGTTCATCGGCGTCGCGCTGACCCGGTTCCGGCAGATGCGCCGCCCCTATGACCCGGATCGCGGCGGTGTCGCGTTCCACCTGTTCGCCGTTCGCCAATTGCGCGGCGGCGATACTGGTCTGGCCGAACCACGGCTCGCCAACGAAATCGCGCCCGTCCGGAATCGCGACGAAGGACAGCGGGTTGAACTTGTGATCGGCGGCAAAGGTCTCGGCCTCGGCCAGCGTCTCGCGGGCCACGGCGGCGACGAAAACCTGACCGGCGCTGACCGACCAGTCGCAGGCCAGATCGTCCCAGGCATAGGGGGTGGCGCCATCCATATGGCGCTGCACGGCGGCGGCGATCTCATCGGCATCCGCGCCTTCGGCATCGAATTGCAGATACTTTATCTGGTCGTTCGGGATCACCAGCTTGCTGCGCAGACCGGACGCATCAAGGATCAGCGCCTTGCTCCGCAACGCCGCCAGTTCGTCGGTCAGATCGGGGCTGTCCAGCGCGACCTCGCCCACCAGATGCCAGCCGGGAAAGGCCCGGTGCAGCAGCCCGATCCCTTCGAATGACAGTGTGAGGGCAAAATTCGGTTTCATTGACAAGGCTCTAGCACCAGTTGCGTCGTGGCGGGGAGTCCGCCGTCTGCCACCACCATTTTACAGCAGCTTCCCGCCGAGGGGAAGGCGGCGCCGCGCCACGCCCAACACAGGCCCGGCGCGGCGGCGATGCCTCAGACCGAGGCCTTGGTCAGCGCCTGGTCGAGGTCGGCGATGATGTCGTCGGCGTCTTCGATCCCGATGGAAATCCGCACCACGTTGGGCGCGGCGCCGGCCGCCACCTGCTGTTCCGGCGTCAGTTGCCGGTGCGTCGTCGAGGCCGAATGGATGATCAGCGACCGGGTATCGCCAAGGTTGGCGACATGGCTGAAAAGCTCAAGGCTATCGACCAGTTTCACGCAGCCCTCGTAGCCCGATTTCAGCGCCACGGTGAACAGCGCGCCCGCCCCGCGCGGGCAGATTTTCTTGACCCGCTTGAAATAGGGCGAGGATTTGAGCCCGGCATAGGTCACCGCCTCGATCCGGGGGTCCTTTTCCAGCCATTCGGCCACGATCTGGGCGTTCTCGACATGTTTCTGCATCCGCAGGGACAGGGTTTCGATCCCCAGAAGCGTGTAATGCGCCGCCTGCGGGTTCAGCGTCATGCCGAGGTCACGCAAGCCGATGGCGATGCCATGAAAGGTGAAGGCGAGCGAGCCGAAGGTCTCGTGGAATTTCAGCCCGTGATAGGCGGGTTCGGGCGCGCTCAGCGACGGGAACTTGTCCGAGGCGGACCAGTCGAACCGGCCGGAATCAACCACAACGCCGCCCGTCACCGTACCCGAACCGGTCAGGTACTTGGTCATCGAATGCACCACCAGCGTCGCGCCATGCTCGATCGGGCGGCACAGGTAGGGCGTGGCCGAGGTGTTGTCGACGATCAACGGCAGACCGGCCTTGTCGGCCACCTTGGCCACGGCATCGAGATCGGTGATATAGCCGCCCGGGTTGGCGATGGATTCGCAGAACACCGCGCGTGTGTCGTCGTCGATGGCCGCCGCGATGGCGTCCAGATCGTCGAAATCCACGAATCTGGCCGACCAGCCGAATCGCGTGATCGTCTGGCTGAACTGGGTGATCGAGCCACCGTAAAGGCGGGTCGAGACAACCACGTTCTTGCCCGGCCCCATCAGCGGGAAAAGCGCCATGATCTGTGCCGCGTGCCCCGACGAACAGCACACCGCGCCAACCCCGCCTTCCAGCGTGGCGACGCGTTCCTGCAACACGGCCACGGTGGGGTTGGTCAGACGCGAATAGATGAAGCCCACTTCCTGAAGGTTGAAGAGGGCCGCGGCATGTTCGGCGTCACGGAACACATAGGCCGTGGTCTGGTAGATCGGTGTCTGCCGCGCGCCGGTGGCCGGATCGGGCCGTGCGCCGGCGTGGATCTGCAGCGTGTCGAAGCCGAACTGGTGAATGCGGTCGTCGTCTGACATGGGGGTCCTCCCTCAAAATGTTGCTCCGAGGGGTAGGCCAAAGGACGCTTCAGGACAACCGGTTTCACGTTGCCTGCGCAACGGACCGGCCGTGATCGGCAAGCGCGGCGCAGACGTGGGGCCCGTCTCAGCGCATCCAGAAGCCGTTGCGCTTGATCGTGTTGCGGATGGCCTGTTCGCGGCGGGGCAGGTCGTCGCGGTCGAACAGCTCGCGCACCTTGGCGCCGCGCCCGTGATAGACCATGAACTTGATCGGGTCGTAGTTCTTCAGCACCTTCTTGATCCAGTTGGGCTGGGCCACGGTTTCCAGCACCTCGACCACCCGGTCGGCCTCGCGGGCGTAAAGCAGCGGGAACAGGCGGTAGTGACAGCTGATCTCGCCATCCAGCAGCCCTTCGGGCAGGGTATCGCGCCCGCCACCGAGGCTGTGGATCACCAGCGGCAGCGCCACCTGATCCAGCCAGGGATCCAGCGACTGGCAGATCAACTCGGGGGGGGTGTCGTCACGGATCGCCAGCGCATAATCCAGAAAGCGTTGCCCGAAGACATGCGGGCATTTGTAGAAAAAGAACCCCGCGTTGAAATACAGGTAGTGCCGCCAGAATTCACCGGGCCAGGCCGGATCGAGCGAGCTTTCGAAATCGAGGCCGAACTTGTCGTAAAGCGATTTCCACGTCTCGGTGTAGCCGGGCCCGTAAAGCTGGATTTCCGGCCATGTCCCTTCGCGGCGCAATGACGCCGTGGGCCGGTCGAAATCGAAGGGCACGCAGGTGATATCGCCTGTGATCAGCGTGTCGCTGTCGAAAAAGACGAATGGCTCGCCCTTGGGCAGGGCCAGAAGCGCCTCGATCTTGTTGCCATAGGGATAGGTACTGCCGAAATGACGGATCTCGAAGGGGATGATTTCCGCGCCCAGACGTTCGAACGCCTCTCGCGTGTCGCCGCCCCGGATCGTCGGGTCGGCGTCCCATAATGGCCCGTTCTGCGGTTCTGCCACCAGAAGGCGGCCGGCGAAACCGGGGGATTTTTCCCGCAGCGACGCGGCAAACAGCAACGCCTCGTATTGCAGGCGACCGCCCTGACCGACCACGACGATGTTATAGGGTTTTGATTTTTTCGCCTTCGCGGCCATACTCGCCCGTGTGTCTGCCTGAACTGCCTTTTGGCGCAGTATAGAGGGGTTGATGCCCCGGGGCGAGAGTGCAGTTCAGGGGAATTTCAAAAAGGGATTTGCGGAATGATCGACTGGATTCTGATCGGGATCGGGCTGGCCGTCGGGGGTGGCGGATCGGAAACGGAGAACGCGCAGAGAGGGGCGGCCCC
>JANSYB010000243.1 GCA_024742655.1 Paracoccaceae bacterium
AGTCAAAAGCAGTTGCGCAAAGGCGGAAAAATCGCCCAGACGTGAGGCGCGACCCTTGGGATTCCAACTCGACCTGCGCGTTGACTTTGCGCGATGTGCAGCCACAGTTTGTGACGGTGTCGACGCTCCAACCTCAAGTCGTAGCGTTTGTGATGCATTCTGCGTCTGCCTGACAACCGTGCTCTGACTAAGGTTGGGTCACGTTCCGAATTTCGCAGGGGCCGGTGCGATTGGCTGCATTGCCGGCCCTGCGTTCAGGTAATCACTGACCAAGGTTTTCAAGCCATCTTGAATTGAAACCTCCGGCGTCCATTCCAAAACGGATGCTGCACGACTGATATCGAGAATGTTGGAATTGACATCATATCTCGACGGTATGCGCGACAGATCAAGCTCCTTACCGGTAAGCACCGTGACCAGAGAAATCAGCTTGTTCAGGGAAGTCCCAATGCCGCTGCCTATGTTGAGCGTGTTTATTCTGGCCGGCGCCTGCAAATGACAGGTTTTGTCTATCGCGGTCAACAGATCGGAAATGTGAACGTAGTCCCGCAACTCCTCTCCACTTCCAAACACGGTAAATGGTTTCTCGTTCAACGCAGCATCCAGCAGAATAGGTATGACGCCCTGGCCCGACTTGGGCACCAGCGAACCATAAGGATTTGACACTCTCAATATTGTAAGACGAAAACCGTACTGGTTCGCGAGAAAAACAAGAGCGTTTTCAACCGTCAACTTCTGCAGTGCGTAAAACCCCTTCGGACGCGGGGCCTGATCCTCCGAGATCGGCAGGTCATCGATGTCACCGTAAACGGCCCCACCGGACGAGATGTATATCAGGTGCCCGTGCCAACCACGCAGGATCAGGTTTTCGACCATTTCAACATGCGGCACGACTTCATGAATCGTCAGATCGACATAGCTATCGAAGGCTACGCGTGGGTTCGACAATCCGGCGAAATGAATAATGGTTGAGCCGGCGTTGTTCGGGTCAAACCATTCGGGGTTCAAAACATCATTAACCTGTTCGTTGCGGATCGGGTGTTTTTTGTCGGGCAACCCGCTTCGGGACACGCCACAAGCGGATATTCCCTGACGGCTGAGGCTCAAAAGAGTTTCAAAGCCAAGCACGCCTGAAGTTCCGGTCACATAAACGTCGGTATTCATTAAAAACGGCCCCCTTTTGGGCGAGAAGATTATTTCTGTATTCGTTACACTGTGCCACTTTTTGCACTAAAGTATCTTATGCAAATGTGACAAACCCATAGTAAGTGTACTCCATTATGCAACGAATGTCGGAAAACAACTAGAGGTTGCTTGGCATTCGGCAAGAATCCGACTCTTCCAGAGTTTGTTTGACCCATTTTTGGGCGGTTGGTGGCTTGGTGCTTACTGTATTTGCCCATCGGGCATGTCCAGCGAAAATTCATATGATGTCTTGTTGGAACTCGGGCTCGCCGTAAAAAGCACCGCTCGGCCTGTTCCGGGATGTTTCTTGCACGCCAGCCGACGAAACGTTATCACGAAAAGATCCGGCTGAACCGTGGGTTTCCCACGGGTTTCGGGCAACGGTATTGTACGGCCCTACCAGACAAGATTGCCTGGTTCGAACGGCGCCTCGCGGGCCCCGATTGGAGTTTGGGAATGCTTGTTACGACAGACGCGACCTGGACGGCGCCAAAATGGCCTGGACCGTGCGTCCGTGTTTTTTTCCCCGAACACAATGCCACTCCTGCGGATATCGATGCCTTTCGCAAGAGGGACATCGTGTTTGAATTCACCCGCAGCGAACCGGGCATTATCGTTTTGCAGGGGGTCCTTGATCGATTGGACCATTTTCAACAATTCGCGGCGGATGACGTTCTCTTTTCGAAAGCGGCGCTGAGCTCCACGTCGCTTGCTGCGATGGTGGATCGTGTGGAACGGGACCCGTGGCTGATCGAAGGTCAATATGATCCGCTTGACGGTAGTCTGAGCGCCCTCGTCCTGGGGCGCAACGTGACGGGGCATCCCTTGTTCGTCACTTTCTTTCGAAATCTCTCCCGGTCCAGCGCTTTGGAACCCGAAGCAGTGGTGGATTCAATGAAGATCTATCTGGGCCCTGAGCTTTCCGATCAAGAGGGCGATTAATGATGCTGGACGAGATTTGGCGCGAATTCGTCGGTGAGCAGATTTTTGCAGCGCGACCGGATTTCCGCTTCGATAGGAAATTCTATCTCTCGAACGCTCCCGACGTGGCGCAGTCCGGCGTTGACCCGGCGGCTCATTTTGAAAAAGTCGGCAAGCGTGAAGGTCGGCCGCCAACCATGTATCGGAAGTTGGCGAAATCCATAAAGACCCTCGACAAAAGCCTTTTGCAGCTGGCAGCAGAGCCGCGCATCCGAGAAGCCATTATCGAGGGTCAAGAGGACGCGGCAGAGCTTCTTTTCGAAATGATGATGCTCGGTGATCCCGTTGATATGGCGGTGTCGCATTTCTCCAGGACCTATTACCTTTTGTCGAATCCCGACCTGCGTCAGGCAGACGTGCATCCGTTTTTGCATTTCATTCAGCACGGAATGAAAGAAAAGCGCCGCAGTCTGAATGACATAAGGCAAAACAGGTATGTCGGCAGGCAGGCTTTTGACCCGAATCTTCCGACGTGTCTGATATGCGTGCATGAGTTCTCCAAAACCGGTGCGCCGATCGTCGGTCTTGATCTGGTCAAGAGTGCAGCGGAAACTCAGAATGTTGTCGTAGCGGGCTTGCGGTCCGGACAACTGCTGGAGTCTTTCCTCGATCATGCGGCCGAAGTTCTTGTGTCCGAAAACCCCAACGAGGATTTTCCATATATGCAGGCCATGGCCTTGCAACATGCCGATTTTGCCATCCTGAACTCGGTCGAATGCTTCCCGTTCGCGAAATTCCTTGTCAAAGAAGGTGTGCCTTGGGCCTCGTATCTGCACGAGTACACCGATTACACGTTACCGGCGTATAAATGCATTTTCATGGCATTGTTTTCGGATTATTTGGTGTTTTCCTCCAATCAGGTCTACAAAAGCTGGGCGCGTCTTCTTGCAGATATCGATTTTGATGTAGAACGCGACTCCATGATTGTGCCGCAGCACGAGTACCATGTCGGCTCCGTCAAAGCGGATGAGTATCAATCTGCGCTCGATACGTTGTCCGCCCTTATCGGAATCGATTGTTCCAAGCGCAGGGTTGTACTGGGTGCGGGGCATGTGCAGTGGCGCAAGGGGACCGACCTGTTCGTGTTGGCCGCCCAGATTGCGCGCGGGCGCTCGGATGACAGCGTCTTTGTCTGGATCGGGGATGGCCAGAACCACGAAGACGTCCATTTCGGCGTCTGGCTTGACAAGCACATGCGCGAAGCGGACGCCAATGTGCCCGGCGGAACACTGCATTTCCTGCCAGCCGGACCCTATTACAAGGATCTGTGCAAGGCCGCAGATGCGTTTTTCCTGTCATCGCGCCTGGATCCCTTGCCCAACGTGGTTTTCGATGCGGCTCAAAACGGGTGTCATACGGTTTTGTTCCGTAACGCGTCCGGCTTTGATGATCCGACTTACACAGAGCAACCGAGTGTCACCGTTGTCGAATATGGCAACCTTGAGGCGGCTTGTGATGCACTGTTGTCCATACCCAAGAAAGAGCCAGGGCCTGAGGTCGAAACGACCGCGGCTTCGACGCAGACCGGCAGTATTTTCACCACGATCCAACAGGCCCTGCAGACGCGTATCAGGTCCCAAGATCATTTTGTTGTCGGTGGTGGCGATTACGATGTGCCAATCCTGTTCCCCGGCGAAGACATTTTCGCAGCCGTGCGCCGGGCCGAGCGCGACAAGATCTGGTCCTACAAGCGCCGGTTCGTGTGGCGCTCGTTGCGCGCGGCGCAGACCGAGTTGGCCGCATCGGACAACTGGGTGCACAAGAACAGCCGCATCGAGCAATTCGCACACCTGGGGGATGAAAAAACCCCGCAATATTCTGTACATATTCACGCCCACTATACCGATGGTTTGGGCGGCGACCTTCTGTATTACAAGGCCCTGAGAAATGCGGAGCGCCTTGTCGTGACGACCGACAGCGACACGAAGGAACGTCAGATCCTGCATATTGCAAGAGATGCCGGTGTCGACGTCGAAGTCATTCAGATGGGCAATACCGGGCGCGACATTCTCCCGTTCATGCGTCTCTTTTCAGATGGCTACGCGGATGAGAACAGCGTGTGGTGCCATATCCACCAGAAGAAATCGATCGGCACGATGCGCAGCGGCGAAACCTGGAAAAAGTTCCTGCTCGCAATTCTTCTGGGCGATGATCAGGCTTTCAGTCGTGCCTTGCAGGATATTGCACGCCCCGAGATCGGGCTGGTCGCGCCATTCGACCCCTATCAGGTCGGGTGGGCCGGTTCGCGCCGGATATTACCGCGTTTTGAGAACCATTTTGACAAGCCATTGCCGGAGCATCCAATCGTCTTTCCTGTCGGCAACATGTTCTGGGTCCGTGGCCAGGTCGTGACGCAGATGAACGACTTGTTCGGCCCCAACTATCCATGGCCGAACGAACCGCTTCCGAATGATGGAACGGAATTCCACCTGATCGAGCGCCTCTGGCCTGCGGCGGCGGTCCTGTCCGGATATCAGTCCCTGTTCCTTGAAAAAGCCAACCAGGAAAGAGGATAAGCGCATGCGTCTCATTCTGCATATTGGCATGGGCAAAACAGGAACCAGTTCCATTCAAAAGGCCCTTGAGGCGAGCCAAGACAAGCTCGCGGAAACCGGCTGCCATTACCTTGGTATGTGGCTGGATGAACCCGGCGAACCTTTCGCCGGTTTCCAGGGTCTGCCAAAATTGTTTGCCTCAAGTCCTGAGCAGCAGAAGGCGCTAGCAAGTTCATTCGTTGCTCGAATGCATGCCAAAGAAAAAGAAGAGGGCTACAACACATTCGTCTTTTCGAACGAGGCGCTTTTCGAACAAGCCGA
>JANSYB010000348.1 GCA_024742655.1 Paracoccaceae bacterium
GCGCGCCGGATTACATTTTCGAGGCAGACACCAAGCCGTCGCTGCCCTGGCACGAGGTGCCGCTCTTGCGCGCCACCGAGGACAGCGTGCGCGACTATGGCTGTCTTGTGCATGAGCCCGAAACCTTCGAGATCGAGATCGTGCAATGGCCCCGGCAGGGCTGGCGCCCGGTGGATGAGGGCACGGGCGACGAGGCCGGTTGGGTCGAGGGGGAATTCCTCGGCGAATGGCGCGGCGACGTGCTCTTTGGAACCAACGCCGCGGTGGGCGGGCATTACGTGCTGGGCTGGTCCACGGATCCGCAACAGGCCAGCGAGACCACGCAGACCGCGCCGCGCGACCAGGTGCTTTTGTGGCACATGAATTACCATCCCGATGGGGGGCAGATGTTCTGGCCCAAGCAGAACAAGCCTTTCATCGTGCCCGTGGCGCTGCCCGGCGACAACCTGACCCCCGACAAGGTGGTGGCGCTGTGGTGCGACGGCTCGGCAGGCCTCTATATCCATCCCGGCATCTGGCACGAGGGGATTTTTCCGGTCGAGGATACCCAGGGCTTCCTGGATCGGCAGGGCAGGGTGCATGCCCGTGTCAGTGCAGATATCGGGCGGGAATTCGGGGTCTACCTCGCCTGTCCGCTGCGCGAGGACGGGATCCGCGATCTCTGACCCCTTGCGCGCCGCGCCGGGATGGGCGACACCCTGTGCCAAATGAGCAAAATCACGGAGACCCCGACATGATCGAACGTACCGACACCGGCACGCGGATGAGCAAGATCGTCAAGCATAACGGCGTGGCCTATCTGTGCGGGCAGGTCGGCGCCGGCGACAGCGTGACCGAACAGACCCGCGATTGCCTGTCGCGTGTCGAGGCGCTTCTGGCCAAGGCGGGATCCTCGCCCGAGCAGATGTTGCAGGCGGTGATCTGGCTGGCAGACATGGCCGATTTCGCCGAGATGAACGCGGTCTGGGATGCGTGGGTTCCCGAGGGGCACGCCCCTGCGCGCGCCTGCGGCGAGGCCAAGCTGGCCCGGCCCGAACTGAAGGTGGAAATCATCGTCACCGCGGCCTGCTGAGGCGCGCATCGGCAGGGGCTTATTCGCCCTTGCCTTCGGCTTCGGGCTCTTTGAGTTGCGGGGGATCGTCATAGATCGCCCAGCCGTAATCGCGCCCTGTTTCCGGCACGTCTTTCGGGCGCAGGTTGTTCACCATGAACGCCTTGGATATGAAATTGGCGGTGATCGGCGCGGTCAGGAAGAGGAACAGCGTGATCAGCAATTCGTGGAACGAAAAGCTGTCTTTCACCAGCAGGAAATAGAGCATCGACGCGATCAGCGCACCGCCCACGCCGAGGGTGGTCGCCTTGGTCGGGGCATGCAGGCGCTGCATCGTGTCGCGCAGCTTGATCAGGCCGTACGAGCCGACCAGCCCGAAAATGCCGCTGATCACGATGAAGAAGCTGATGAGGATTTCGGTGACGGGTGCCATGATGCCTTACTCGATGATGTCGCCGCGCAGGATGAAGCGGCAATAAGCGACGGTTGAGACAAAGCCGACCATCGCCACCAGCATGGACGCCTCGTAATAGACCGAGGTGCCTTCGCGGATGCCATAGAGGATCAGCAGGGCGATCACGTTGATGACCATCGTGTCGAGCGCAAGAATGCGGTCGGCGGCGTCCGGGCCGCGGGTGATGCGCCACAGGTTGAACAACAGGCCAAGCGAATAGCAGCCAAAGGCGAAGAGAAGGGCGATCTCAATCATTCGAAAATCTCCTTCAGGCGGCGTTCGTAGCGCGACTTGATCTGGTCGCGCACCGCGGCGGGATCATCGGTGTGCAGGCAATGCACAAGGATGCTGCCCGCATCCGCAGATAGCGTGGCCGAGACCGTTCCGGGTGTCATGGTGATCGTTCCGGCAAGAACGGTGATCGCCTCGGACGAGGTCAGGTCCAGCGGGATGTCGACCCATTTGGAATGGATGTTGTCGCGCCCGCGGAACAGGATGATCGCGGCGACCTCGACATTGGCCACGATGATGTCCCACAGCACGATCAGGACATAGCCGGTCATGGCCACCGGATTGCGCAGCTTGGGCCGGTTGGGCCAGTAGGGCGCCGTCAAGAGCGGCACCACGAAGCCAAATAGCACCGCGAGGATCAGGTTGCCGGGCGTGACCTTGTTGACCAGTGCCAGCCAGACCACGCCAAGCGTCAGGCTCAGCAGGGGATGGGGGATCAGACGGCGCAGCATGGATCAGCCCTCTTCCTGGCGGCCCAGAACGGCCTCGATGTAACCGGGCCGGTCGAACACCTGTGCCGCGGTGTCGTCGAAATAGGCCATCACGGGGCCGGCGAACACCGCCAGCGTGGCCAGCATCGCCAGCAGGATCATGGTCGGCGCCACCTGCATGACCGAAGGCGTCGGCTGCGGCTCTGTCGGGGTGTCGGTTGCGGGGTCGGGCCCGGCCTGCGTCACCTTCCAGAACAGCATGCTGCCCGCGCGGGCGAAGCCCACGATGGTCAGCAGGGAGCCCGCCAGCACCGCACTCCATGCCCAGCCGATCTGACCGGGCGCGCGCAGCGCGTCCAGCACCAGCAGCTTGCCCAGAAAGCCGCTGAGCGGGGGCATGCCGGTGACGGCGATGGCGGCGGCAAAGAACAGCGCGGCCAGCAGGCCCGCCCCGGCGATGGCCGGGCGCGGCGACAGGGCCTGCCCGTCGCGGCGCGCCAGCACCAGGTCGGCCAGCAGGAACAGCGCCGCCGCCGCCAAAGTCGAATGCAGCAGGTAATAAAGCGCCGCCGCCGTCGCCTGCGGGGTAAAGGCGGCAACGGCGATCATCAGCGTGCCCATAGAGCCGATCACCGAATAGGCCACCAGCGGCAGAAACTGCCGCGCGCCCAGCACGCCAAGCGCGCCCACGGCGATGGTCAGGATGGACGCCGGGAAAAGCCATGTCGTGGCGATGTCCTCGGTGCCACCCAGACCGGGGCCAAAGGACACGGTGTGCACCCGGATGATGGCATAGGCGCCCACCTTGGTCATGATCGCAAAGAGGGCCGCGACCGGGGCGGGCGCATTGGCATAGGTGCCCGGCAGCCAGAATTGCACCGGAAAGAGGGCGGCCTTGACCGCGAAAACGATCATCAGAAGCATCGCCGCCACCCGGATCAGGCTGGCATCCTCGGTGGTGCCGTCCTGCAGGCGCAGCGCGATATCGGCCATGTTGAGCGTGCCGACACTGGCATAAAGCACACCGAGCGCAAAGAGGAACAGGGTCGATCCGGCAAGGTTGATGACCACGTATTGCAGCCCCGCGCGCATCCGTTCGCGCCCGCCGCCATGGATCATCAGGCCGTAAGAGGCGATCAGCAGAACCTCGAAGAAGACAAACAGGTTGAACACGTCGCCGGTCAGGAACGCGCCGCCGATGCCCATCAGCTGAAACTGGAACAGCGCGTGGAAATGCCGCCCGCGTTCATCCCAGCCCGTCGCGATGGCGTGGATCAGCACCACGAGGCCCAGCACGCTGGTCAGAAGCACCATGATGGCCGACAGCCGGTCCAGCACCAGAACGATCCCGAAGGGGGCAGGCCAGTTGCCCAGCCGGTAGGCTTCGGTCTCGCCGTCCGCGGCGGCGATGGTCAGGCCGATGGCCACCGCCACCAAAACAACGCTGCCCGCCACCGAGGCGATCCGCGCCATGGTGATATCGTGGCGCATCACGAATCCCAGGATCGGTGCCAGAAGGGCCGGCAGCAGAACGGGAACGACGATCCAGTGGCTCATCATGCGTCCTCTCCGGTCTTCTCCGGTGTCTCGGCGGCGACGTTGATCTCGTCGGTATCGGCCTCAAGATAGGCGCCAAGCGCCACCATCACCAGAACGGCCGTCATACCAAAGGAGATCACGATCGCCGTCAGCACGAGGGCCTGCGGCAGCGGATCGGTATAGCTCGCCTCGCCGTATTTCTGCAAAACGGGGGGCATGTTGATGGCC
>JANSYB010000620.1 GCA_024742655.1 Paracoccaceae bacterium
ACGATGGATCCATATGCAAAGATGGTTGATCCTGATCGCGCTGACCCTTGCACGCATTTCGATGGGTGTGCAGTTTCAGTCGGTTGCCGCCCTGTCGCCACGGCTGACATCCGAAGCCGGGCTTGGATTTGCCGCGATCGGCACGCTGATGGGCATCTACCTGCTGCCAGGCGCGGTGGCGGCGCTGTTCGGCGGATGGGCCGGGCAGAAGATTGGGGATATCCGAACCGCGCTTTTCGGCCTGGCCCTGATGGCACTGGGCGGGATCGCCGGTGCGCTGCTTGCCGGCTTCGAGGCGCAGCTGGCCGCCCGGCTGGTGGCGGGTATCGGGGCGGTGGCGCTGAACGTCATGTTGACCAAGATGGCCGGCGACTGGTTTCAGGGGCGCAGTGATCTTCCCGTCGCGATGGGTGTTCTGTCGTCCAGCTGGCCGGCCGGTCTGGCGGTGGCAATGCTGGTGCTGCCGTGGCTTGGCGGGGCCTATGCGTTGCAGACGTTGCTCATGCTGCCTGCGGCGCTCTGTGCGGTGACGTTCGTACTGCTGGCCGTGGTCTGGCGCTCGCCCTTCTCGGGGGCGCAGGCCAATGGCCCGTCTCCGCGCATTCTTGGGGCGGAACTGGGCCTTGTCGCATTCTCGGGGCTGATCTGGGGGCTCTACAACGTCGCTTTCATCGGGATAATCAGCTGGAGCGCGGGGCGCCTCGAGGCGAACGGGGCGGACGCCATTTCCGCCGCCGCCTCGGGCAGCCTGATCGGATGGGCCGCGATCCTGTCGGTGGCGGCCGGCGGCTGGCTGGCGCGCAGCCTGCGACGCCCTGACGGGGCGGCACTGGGATGCTTTGCGGTATCGGCGGTTGCGGCGACGGTCTTTGCCTTGGGCGGGCCGGTCACGTCCAGCACGGTGTTCCTTCTGGCGCTTGGGATCATCATCGGCCCGGCCGCGGCCATGATCATGACCCTGCCGGTCGAGGCCACCCGGGCCGAAACCCGGGCCATGGGCATGGGGGTCCATTGGGCCATGTATTACGTGCTGATGGGGATCGGGCCGGGCCTGATGGGTGTTCTGCGGGAGATCACCGGAAGTCCCACCGCCCCATTGCTTGTCTCGGCCGGACTTATGACATTGTGTCTTTTGCTTTGGCCGGTGTTCCGGTGGCTTCAGGCGCGTCTGGCGTCCCAACGGGTCTGATTGTCTCAGCCCAGGAACCGTGTCGCGACCTCGCCGCGCAGAGAGGTGACCTGCCCACCCGAGAACGTGGCGCAGACGTCTCGGGTCTCGGCGTCCAGAACAACAAGATCGGCGCGCATGCCCGGCGTCAGGGTGCCACGGTCGCCCAGCCCCAGAAGGCGCGCGGGTCCCGCGGAGATCAACCCCCAGGCGCTGGCCATGTCCAGCACCCCCGCATCGGCCAGCAAAAACGCCGCGCGGCGCAAGGACGGGTAGTGGTAATCCGAGGCCAGCGCATCGCAAAGGCCCATCGCGATCAGGTCCAGCGCGCTGGCATTGCCCTTGTGCGAGCCGCCCCGCACCACGTTGGGCGCGCCCAGGATCACCCCGTCGCCCAGCCCGCGGGCGGCCTCCGCCGCCTCCAGAGTTTCGGGAAATTCGGCCAGACGAATACCCATTTCGTGCCAGTCCTGCCTGTCCTGTGCGGTGCGGTCGTCATGGCTCCCCATAAGCACCCCGCGCGCCGCCAGTGCACCGGTCAGCCCCCGCAACGCCTGCGGTACGTGGACCATGCCGGCATGCAACGCCAGCATGTCCTCGAAGTGCCTGTCGGGGTTCTTGCCGATCCGCAACGATTGCCCGGTCAGGCGGGGTGGCTTCTTGCCCTTGGCCAGCGCGTCATGCGGCAGGTGGTCGTTGAACACCACGTAGCGGATCGAGTGCCGCTCGATCAGCGCCTGCATGTCGGCATAGGCGTCCAGCATCGAAACCTCGAACCGCAACTGGAGCAGAATATCCGTTCCCACCCGGGGGCCGACCTCGTCCAGTGCGCTCAGGACACGTGCGGCGAATTCGGGGCCGCGCATCCCCCCTTCCCAGCTATAGAACTGCGCAAGCGTCGCGGTCGAAATGCCATTGGCGGCCAGTTCCGCCTCT
>JANSYB010000258.1 GCA_024742655.1 Paracoccaceae bacterium
GATTCCGATCACGCTGGATGTCAGCGAAGCGTTTGCCGACAGCATTGAGCTGGGCCAGGACATCGCGCTGCGCGATCAGGAGGGTGTGATCCTCGCCACCATGACGATCACCGACCGCTGGTGCCCGGACAAGGCGCGCGAGGCCGAAAAGGTCTTCGGTGCCGATGACGACGCGCATCCGGCCGTGAATTACCTGCACAACACCGCCGGCAAGATTTACCTTGGCGGCCCGGTGACCGGCATCCAGCAGCCCGTACATTATGATTTCCGGGGCCGGCGCGACACCCCGAACGAGTTGCGCGCCTATTTCCGCAAGCTGGGCTGGCGCAAGGTCGTTGCGTTCCAAACCCGCAACCCGTTGCACCGCGCGCATCAGGAACTGACCTTTCGTGCCGCACGCGAGGCCGAGGCGAACCTGCTGATCCATCCCATCGTGGGCATGACCAAACCGGGCGATGTGGATCATTTCACCCGTGTGCGCTGCTACGAGGCGGTGCTGGACAAGTACCCGGCCTCGACCACAACGATGAGCCTGCTGAACCTGGCCATGCGCATGGCTGGCCCGCGCGAGGCCGTCTGGCATGGCCTTATCCGCAAAAACCACGGCTGCACGCATTTCATCGTCGGTCGCGACCATGCCGGCCCCGGCAAGAACAGCGCGGGCGAGGATTTCTACGGTCCCTACGACGCACAGGACCTGTTCCGTGAGCATGAGGCGGAAATCGGCATCGAAATGGTCGACTTCAAACACATGGTCTTTGTGCAGGAGCGCGCCCAGTACGAACCGATGGACGAGATCACCGACAAGGATGATGTCACCATCCTGAACATCTCGGGCACAGAGCTGCGTCGCCGCCTGCAGGAAGGGCTGGAAATCCCGGAATGGTTCAGCTTCCCCGAAGTTGTCCGCGAATTGCGCCGGACCCGTCCGCCACGGTCGCAACAGGGTTTCACCGTGTTCTTCACCGGCTTTTCGGGGTCGGGCAAGTCGACGATCGCCAATGCCCTCATGGTCAAGCTGATGGAAATGGGTGGCCGCCCGGTGACGCTTCTGGACGGTGATATCGTGCGCAAGAACCTCAGCTCGGAACTCGGGTTCTCGAAAGAGCACCGTGACCTTAACATTCGCCGGATCGGTTACGTGGCCTCCGAGATCACCAAGAACGGCGGCATCGCCATCTGTGCACCCATCGCGCCTTATGCGACCACCCGCCGCGCCGTGCGCGAGGAGATCGAGCAATATGGCGCCTTTGTCGAGATCCATGTCGCTACCAGCATCGAGGAATGCGAGCGCCGCGACCGCAAGGGGCTCTACAAGCTGGCCCGCGAGGGCAAGATCAAGGAGTTCACCGGGATTTCCGATCCCTACGACGTGCCACAGAACCCCGAACTGAGCGTGGAGACCGAAAACGTGGACGTGGACAATTGCGCCCACCAGGTGATCCT
Source organism: Paracoccaceae bacterium (assembly GCA_024742655.1). Taxonomy (GTDB): domain Bacteria; phylum Pseudomonadota; class Alphaproteobacteria; order Rhodobacterales; family Rhodobacteraceae; genus Roseovarius. Next base: position 1,447 of record JANSYB010000258.1, read on the forward strand.
GAAGCTGGAGCAGATGGGCCTGATCGCGGGCTGATCGACACGATGATGAAATTGCGGGCCGTCCCTTTTCCGGGGCGGCCCGTTCCTTACTTGAGCGCCTTTGGCGCGCAGTTTTCCTCATCGTTGCCCTCCGGGCGCCTCTTCAAGGCGCGTGGTGACGCGACACACCAATTCGGCCTTCGCGCCCGTGTTTGACATCGGATGCCTCCGGCGGGGATATTTTCGGCCAGAAGAAACATGCGGCCGTGCTTTCATCGTTCCCGAAATACTCCGGGGAGTTTGAGGGGCTGGCCCCTCAAGGCCTGCGTGGCCCGAACGCGAACACGGGGTGTGTGACGCAGCCACGCGACAAGAAATTCCAAGGACGGCCGCGATGTACGCCATCTCGCTTACCTCGATCCCGCCACGGTTTGACCGATTGGGTCCGGTTCTGGACAGCTTGTTGGCGCAGGACGCACCCCCGGCCGAAATTATCCTGTGCCTGCCGCGCAGCTACCGCAGGTTTCCCGGGCCGGTGACCCCACCGGTCTTGCCGCGCGATGTGCGCCTGTTGTGGGCCGAGCAGGATCTGGGTCCGGCGACCAAAGCCCTGATACCGGCGCGGACGGTGAAAGGAGAGATTGAACGGTTGATCTGGTGCGATGACGACTGGATTTATCCGCCCCACTGGGCCGGTGCGTTGCTGGCCGCGGCAGGCGATGGCGCAGCCACCGGGCAGGCCTGGGGTGTGGAGCGGATCGGGCGACGCGGCACGGGGTGCGATATCGCGCAGGGTTTCGCCGGGGTCTGTGTTCGGCCCGAATGGCTATGCACAGATGAGGTTCAGCCGCCCCTCGAGGTGCAGCCGGTCGACGATGTCTGGCTGTCCGGGCAACTGGCCCGACAGAATATCCCGATCCGCGCCGCCCCGCGGGCACGACAGAGCATGAGACCGGCCTACGAGGATACGCACGGTCTGCAGGATGCCGGTGGGCGCGACGCCGACAACCGGGCCTGTGCCGCGCTGTTGAACACGCTTTACGGGATTTGGCCTGAACAGGCCGCTTGACGCTCAAGCCGGTCACTTTTCTGCATGAATGTTTTGGAATCCCTGCGCTTATCCTATATGGAGGCGCATCCACACATCACGACACAACGCGCACGAGACCATGACCGACACCGCCCCGATCACACAGGACGTCCTGACCATCCCCCGCAAGCTGCCGGAGGGACCGATCAACCTTGTCGGCCTGACCCGAACGGCGCTACGCGAGCTGCTGATCGCCCACGGCACGCCGGAAAAACAGGCCAAGATGCGTGTGAACCAGATCTGGCAGTGGATCTATCAATGGGGCGTGCGCGATTTCCATGCCATGACGAACCTCAGCAAGGCGTATCGCGCGGAACTGGCCGAGAAATTCGTGATCAGCCTGCCCGAGATCGTCAGCAAGCAGGTCAGCGCGGACGGTACGCGCAAGTACCTTGTCCGGATCGCCGGCGGGCACGAGGTAGAAACCGTCTATATCCCCGAAGAGGATCGCGGCACGCTGTGCATCTCGAGCCAGGTGGGCTGCACGCTGACCTGTTCGTTCTGCCACACGGGCACGCAGAAACTGGTGCGCAACCTCACGGCGGGCGAAATCATCGGGCAGGTCATGCTCGCGCGCGACGATCTGGACGAATGGCCGAAGCCGGGTGTCGGCATGGGCACAGATGGCCCGCGCCTTCTGTCCAATATCGTTCTGATGGGGATGGGTGAGCCGCTTTACAATTTCGACAATGTGCGGGACGCGATGAAAATCGCCATGGACGGCGAGGGCATCGCGCTGTCGCGTCGTCGCATCACGCTGTCGACCAGCGGTGTCGTGCCCGAGATCGCCAAGACGGCCGAGGAAATCGGCTGCATGCTGGCCGTGAGCTTTCACGCCACCACCGACGAGGTGCGCGACAAGCTGGTGCCGATCAACAAGAAATGGAACATCGAGACGCTTTTGTCTGCGTTGCGCGACTATCCCAAGGCGTCCAATTCCGAGCGGATCACCTTCGAATACGTGATGCTCAAGGACGTCAATGACAGTGACGAGGATGCCCGCCGCCTCGTGCAGCTGATCAAGGGTATCCCGGCGAAGATCAACCTGATCCCGTTCAACGAATGGCCCGGCGCCCCGCATCAGCGCAGCGACTGGGACAGGATCGAGCGGTTCGCCGATATCATCTACAAGGCCGGTTACGCCTCGCCCATCCGCACCCCGCGCGGAGAGGACATCATGGCCGCCTGTGGCCAGCTGAAATCAGCGACCGAACGTGAGCGCAAGTCGCGGCGCGAAATCGCCGCAGACGCGGGGCTGTAACGGGGGCCGACAACGCCTCAGCTGTCCAGAACGGCATGGGCCGCACGGTCGTAGAACCCGGCATAGCGGGCCGCCCCGGCCTGCGCCTTCAATAGCCCGGGCAGCAGGGCCGCGTATTTTTCCTCGGACATGGAATGGACCGCGCGACGAATGTCGTCGGCGGACTGGCACAGGATCATGCCCGAGACATCCATGAAATCCGACAGGTTCGGGCAGCCCCAATAGATCGGGACGGTCTGGCATAGCACCGCGTCGATCAGTTTCTCGGTGAAGTAGTTTTGTTCCCGCACGTTCTCGATCACGATGGAGAACCGGTATGGCGACAGCCCTTCGGCCTTTTCGTAGAACGGCTTGTAGGCCTTGCCCATCACATCGACATCAAGACCGTCGCCAAGGACCCATTCGGCCATCTCGTGACGCAGTTCATGCCCCTCCAAGGACCGCTTGGCCGAGGCGATGAGCGAACACATGCGCGTCTTGTCATGGCGCCGGGTCTGCCAGTCCGGCACCCACGTGATCCCGAGAGGGAACAGGACGCCGTTGGGGATCGCCTTCAGCAGGGCCTCGTTCGAGGTCAGGACACGATGAAACCGGCGGTGCGTGACGCGCAACAGGCGCATGTGTCTGCCGTGAATCGCCTCGGGCTCCAGCACGACGACCGAAACCTGCGCACGGGTGCCGAAACCGGGACGGACATGCATCGCATCGGACGGAAAGACAAGCAGGTGATCGGTCGGTGCCAGATGCCGCAATTTGCGGTGGGCCCCGGTCAGCCGGTCGGGCCGTCCGAGGGGCCATTCCAACCGGTCAAGCGGAATCTGCCCGGGCCGTAAGCCCAGCTTGACGTGATGCGGCATGACGGCGATGGCCGGTTGGGGTGTGGGCATGAAGTATTCCGCCTGTTTGCCGGCGGTGATAGTGCCATTGGCGCGCGGGGGCAATCCACCTCAATCCAGACGCAACCGCCCGGACATCAGAACATATCCCTGCCCCGCGACGCGCACACCGGA
>JANSYB010000330.1 GCA_024742655.1 Paracoccaceae bacterium
AGAAAATCCATCTTGCCCCACCGCTCCGCCAGTTTTCCGAACGCCGCCTCGAGCGAGGCATCGTCGGTCACGTCCACATCCAGCAAGACGTCCGATCCCAGTGAGGCCGCCAGCGGCTCCACGCGTTTGGCAAAGGCCTCCCCCTGGTAGGAAAAGGCCAATTCGGCCCCGGCCTCGTGCATCGCCTTGGCTATCCCCCACGCAATGGAGCGGTCATTGGCCACTCCCATGATCAGGCCACGCATGCCTTGCATCGGTTTTGTCATGGGGTTCCTATCCGTCATACCTACTCAAAAGCATCGATCCGTTCGTGCCGCCAAAGCCGAAGCTGTTGGTCATCACCGTGTCCAGCCCGGCATTGTCCACGCGCACCGTGGCGATCTCCGCCGGGTCGAGCGCGGGATCGAGCGTGTCCACGTTGATCGATGGAATAATGAAATCGTCACGCAGCGCCAGAAGGCAATAGATCGCCTCTTGGGCGCCGGTGGCGCCCTGGCTGTGACCCGTCATCGATTTGGTCGAACTGACGGGTGGTGTGCTGCCTTCGCCAAAGACACGGCGAACCGCCTCGATCTCGCCCACGTCGCCGACGGGCGTCGAGGTGCCATGCGCATTGATATAGCTGACCTTGCGGCCCTCGGGCAGCGTCGACACGGCCAGGCGCATCGCGCGCTCGCCGCCCTCGCCGGAGGGCGCGACCATGTCGGCCCCGTCCGAGGTGGCACCGTAGCCGGTCACCTCTGCATAGATCTTGGCCCCGCGCGCCTTCGCGTGCTCCAGATCTTCGAGAACGAGGATACCGCCGCCACCCGAAATGACGAACCCGTCGCGATCGGCGTCAAAGGTACGGCTCGCCTTTTGGGGAGTGTCGTTATATTTCGAGCTCATCGCGCCCATCGCGTCAAAGAGACAGGACAGCGTCCAGTCCAGTTCCTCTCCGCCACCGGCGAACATCACGTCCTGCTTGCCCATCATGATCTGTTCGGCGGCGTTGCCGATGCAATGCAGGCTGGTCGAACAGGCCGAGGTGATCGAATAATTGATCCCCTTGATCTGGAACGCGGTGCAGAGGTTCGCCGAGACGGTCGAGCACATGCATTTGGGAACGGCAAACGGCCCGATCCGCTTGGTCGCGCCGGATTTCAGAACCGTCTGGTGCGCACTCAGCATCGCGCTGGTCGATGGCCCGCCCGAGCCGGCGATCAGCCCGGTACGCGGGTTCACGATATCCTTTTGCTCAAGGCCGCTATCGGCGATCGCCTGTTGCATGGCGATATGGGCATAGGCCGCCCCCGGCCCCATGAAGCGCAACGTGCGCTTGTCGATATGCTCGGCCACATCGATATCCACGGCGCCCGCGATCTGGCTTCGAAACCCGTGCTCGGCCATCTCCGCGTTGGCCGTAATGCCCGAGCGCCCCTCCTTGAGAGACGTCAGAACCTCTTCGGCATTTGTCCCGATACTTGAGACGATGCCCAACCCGGTGACGACGACACGACGCATGTTGCCTCCTTCGATAGCTATGAAACTTGTAGGGCATGGCAGCCGGCAGGTGCAAGGCGATTGGCACCTGCCGTCTTGGCAAAACCCATGCTCCGCCTCTCGCGGGCCCGATACGGCCTGCGCGTGGCAGACCCCGCATCAAAGCGGCGCGGTCCTCAGCTTTCGCTCAGCGCGACTTTCATGTCCTTGACCTGATAGATGACCTCTCCGTCGGCCTCGACCCGGCCATCGGCCACGCCCATCGTCAGGCGGCGGGTCTGCACGGCCTTGGTGAAGTCCACGTAGTATGTCAGCATCTTGCGGTCGGGCCGCACCATGCCGGTCAGTTTCACCTCTCCCACGCCAAGCGCGTAGCCGCGCCCCTGCCAGCCGCGCCAGCCCAGATTGAAGCCGGTCAGCTGCCACAGCCCGTCCAGGCCAAGGCAACCGGGCATGATCGGGTTTCCCGGAAAGTGACACTCGAAAAACCACAAATCCGGTTTGATGTCGAACTCTGCGACAACATGTCCTTTTCCATGCGCACCGCCGTCGCCCGAGATGTCCGTGATCCGGTCCATCATCAGCATCGGTGGCTCCGGAAGCTGGGCATTGCCCGGTCCGAACAGCTCCCCACGCGCGCATTTCAGCAGGTCATCACGGTCGAAACTGCGGGGGTAATCGGCCATACGGTCGGTCTCTTTTCTGATCAGGCGTTGCATTTTGTGTCCCTCTATCATCGCGCAAATCCCCCATGCAAGCCCGTGCTGCGCTGCGGACGCAAAGGAATTTGTTTGAAATCGTGCCCCTGCTGGCCCTATATTGCCCATTGAGATACAGGAGACGACATGCAGAACGCGCAAGCGATCAAACGAGGAACCGACTGGCTTTCGGGCGCCGGGCTGCGCCCGACCCGACAGCGCGTGGCGCTGGCCTCGTTGCTGATCGGTGACGGCCAGCACCGGCATGTCACCGCGGAAAGCCTGTTCGCCGCCGTTCAGGCACAGGGCGACCGGGTGTCTCTGGCAACGGTCTACAATACGCTCAAGGCGTTCTGCGATGCCGGCCTTCTGCAGGAGGTGACGGTGGACGGATCGAAAAGCTATTTCGACACCAACACCCATGATCACCCGCATTTCTACTGGGAAGACGAGGCCCGGCTGACCGACGCCCCGGCAGAGCAGTTGGAAATCTCGCGCCTGCCCAGGGCGCCGGACGGATCGGAGATCGCATCGGTCGACGTGGTGATCCGCCTGCGCCGCACCGATAGCTGACACAAGGTTGAGCATGCAGGCTGCGTGGTACTCGCGCTTTGGCGCGGCAGAAGACGTTCTGACGTTCGGCGAGATCGACACCCCCTCTCCCGGTCCCGGTGAAGTTCTGGTCAGGCTCGCCTTTTGCGGTGTGAACCCGTCGGATGCCAAGGCACGCGCCGGCGCGCGCCCGGGCGTGACCAAGCCCGCATTCGCGCGGATCATCCCCCATTCGGACGGCTCCGGCGTGATCGAGGCCGTCGGCGACGGTGTCGACGCCACCCGCGTGGGTCAGCGTGTCTGGATCTGGAATGGCCAGTGGCAGCGGCCTTTCGGCACGGCCGCGCAGTATATCGCCCTGCCCGCCGAACAGGCGGTCGCGCTACCCGACATGGTCAGCCTCGAGGTTGGCGCGACATTGGGCATCCCGGGCCTGACGGCGGCGCAGACCGTGTTCGGCGGCGGCGACGTGGCCGGTCGGACCCTGCTGATTTCCGGTGGTGCGGGCGCGGTCGGGCACACCGCCGTGCAACTGGCCAAGGCAGGTGGCGCCACGGTGATCGCCACCGCCTCGGCCCATGCGGCCGACAGGGTCGCGGAGGCGGGTGCCGATCACGTGTTCGACTATGCCGACCCCGACCTCGCGCAGCAGATTCGGTCCGTGGCCCCGGAGGGCATTGACCGCGCGGTCGAAGTGGAATTCGGCCGGAACGCCGCCCTGCTCGCCGAGGTGATGAAACCGCTCGGCACCATCGCGACCTACGGTTCGGGCAAGGACATGACGCCGACCCTGCCTTTCGGGCCCTTCCTCTTCAAGGCGCTGAAGATCGATATCTCGCTGATCTATATCCTGCCCCTGCCCCAGCGGCAGGCGATGATCGCACGGCTGCACGACGCGCTGGAGCGCGGGGCCCTGACACCGGCGATCGACCGGATCCTGCCCCTCGCCGACTGTGCCGCGGCCCATGCGGCGGTCATGCAGCCCGGCCGCGCAGGCGCCGTCCTGCTGGACCTGGCCTGACGCCCCTGGATTTTTCGCAGAAAAATCTCTGTCTCACCCCGACGGTGGCGAATCGATCCCGGACAGCCCCGCCTGCGTGACCCGTTCGCGTGACGCGGCCAGCCCGGCCTGGAACGCCTCTGCGTCGCCGTAATCCACGAACTGGGCATAATAGGCATGGTGCGCCCCCACCCGCGCCGCGTGCTTGATCGGGCACCAATAGGCTTCGGTGCGGCCCGCGACTTCCTGCACGTACCCGATCAGGCCGTTGCAATAGCCGCAATAGACGCAGTTCAGCTTTTGCAGGGCGTTGAGGTATTGCAGGTGGTGGCGATCGACGCGCATGAAATCACCGCGCCGGACGCGCTCGATTCCATAGACCGGAAAGCAGACCCGCTGATAGATCGTGACGAACAGATCCAGCAATACGAAGGGCACGATCAGCGCGTAGATGAC
>JANSYB010000650.1 GCA_024742655.1 Paracoccaceae bacterium
GCTTACAAGCGCGGACATGCCCCTTGTGCCATAGAGCGCCTCGCCCGCCTCGATTCCCGGCACGATCAGCGAAAAGAAGGACGCCGACAGCATCACGCCAGCCGCAAAGCCCAGCATCATATCGCGCGTTCGCGGAATGACCTGCCGCCCGAACAGGACCGGTAAAGCGCCCACGCCGGTCATAAGGCCCGCCACAAGGCTGGCCGATGCGCCGATGAGGATCAGCCCCATCGCAGTCTAATTCGGCAGGCGCCGCAGGATATGCGTGGCGCTGTAGCTCATCACGATCTCGTCTTTCTGATTGAGCACCTCGTAGCCGATAACCGTTCTGCCCCGGTCCGGACGCGATGTCGACGGGGTCGAGGACAGCACGGTTCCGCGGGCCCACAGGGTATCGCCCGGCCGGACCGGCAGACGCCAGCGAATCTCGTCCATTCCCGGGGATCCCATCGAGGCGTTGGTCCACACCCCGGCCTCGACCGTCAGGACGAAGGCGGTCATCATGGTTTGAAAGCCGCTGGCGATCAGCCCGCCATAGATCGATGCCCTCGCCGCCTCTTCATCCAGATGAAAGGCTTGGGGATCCCAGATCTCGGCGAACCCGATGATTGCCTCGCGGGTCAGCGTTTTTGACGTCGTTTCGAAACTGTAGCCAACCGGCAGATCATCGAAATACATGGGCCTCACCTCGCTTGGGTCGGTCACATCCTATATCGGGCGAACGGCGTTGCACAGCAGCGTGATGATTGGTAAGGATACTTTACCAAAACCCGTGAGGCCGCCCATGCCCGTTATCACTTGCATTGAAGACCTGCGCCGCATCTATGAACGCCGCACGCCAAGGATGTTCTACGATTACGTGGAAACCGGCAGCTGGACGGAACAGACATTCCGTGAAAACACCTGTGATTTCCAAGATATATACCTGCGTCAACGCGTTGCCGTTGATATGTCGGGACGCACGACCGCCTCGACCATGATCGGTGAGGAAGTCGCCATGCCCGTCGCACTTGCGCCTGTCGGCCTGACCGGCATGCAATGCGCCGACGGAGAGATCAAGGCCGCGCGCGCAGCCGAGAAATTCGGCGTGCCTTTCACCCTCTCGACCATGTCGATCTGCTCGATCGAGGATGTGGCAGCGCATACCTCGCGCCCCTTCTGGATGCAGGTCTATACGCTGAAGGATAGCGACTTCATGCAGCGGCTCTTCGACAGGGCCAGGGAAGCGAAGTGTTCGGCGGCGATGATCACGGTGGATTTACAGGTTCTGGGCCAACGCCACAAGGATCTCAAGAACGGGCTTTCGGCACCGCCCAAGCTGACCGCGAAATCGGTGGCCGACATGATGACCAAGGTGCAGTGGGGATTGGGCATGCTGGGCACCAAGCGGCGGTTCTTCGGCAATATCGTGGGCCATGCCAAGGGCGTAACCGATCCATCGTCGCTGAGTTCGTGGACGGCAGAGGCGTTCGATGAGGCGCTGGACTGGGACCGGATTCGCGAATTCCGCAAGATGTGGGACGGCAAGCTGATCATCAAGGGCATCATGGACCCGCGCGATGCCCGCGAGGCGCTGAACGTGGGTGCGGATGCGATCATCGTCTCGAACCACGGTGGCCGGCAGCTGGACGGGGCATTGTCGGCGATCCGTGCCCTGCCCGCGATCCTCGATGCCGTCGGCGACAAGATCGAAGTCCATCTCGACAGCGGCATACGCTCCGGCCAGGACGTGTTGAAGGCGCTCGCGATGGGGGCCAGGGGCACCTATATCGGCCGCGCCTTCGTCTATGGCCTGGGCGCGATGGGAGAGGAAGGCGTGACCAAGGCGCTGGAGGTCATCCACAAGGAACTGGACGTGTCCATGGCCCTGTGCGGGCGGCAGGACGTCAAGACCCTGGACCGCGACATCCTGATGATCCCGAAGGGGTTCGAGGGCGACTGGACCTGAGCGGCCTGGCTGCGCCAGGCAGGCC
>JANSYB010000212.1 GCA_024742655.1 Paracoccaceae bacterium
GAAAGCTGCCAAAGGGAGGAAAACAAATGAGAAATACTGTTGCAGTGGTCTCTGCGCTGGCACTTTCGGCATCACTCGCCTGGGCCGAACCATCTGGCGTGTTCCGCCAGGCGCATGAGGTGGGATCGGGCTCGGGGTCGACCCTCGATCCGATCTCGAAGGGGCGCGTGTTCCAGATCACCGAAAAGATCATGAGCCGTCTTGTGCGGCCGGACATGGATGGGCGTCCGTCACCTGACCTGGCGTTGAGCTGGTCGGCGAACGAGGATGCCACCGAGTGGACATTCGAGTTGCGCGAGGGTGTGACGTTCCACGATGGATCGAGTTTCGGATCCGAAGACGTGGTCTATTCGCTGGAGCGCGTGCTCGATCCCGAAACGGATAGCCCGGCACGCTCCGCAATCGCCATGATCAGCAAGGTTGAGGCAAGTGACGAGGACACGGTCAAACTGACCCTCGAAAGCTCTTTCGCCGATCTGCCGCTCCTGTTGATGGATTACCGCCTGCGGATGATCCCCGAGGGCGCGGGCGACACAATCGCCACGACCGGGATCGGCACGGGGCCGTTCCGGCTGGTCAGCTTCGACGCGGAAGGCACCACCAGGCTCGAAGCCAACATGGACTATTACGACGGGCCTCCGGGCGTGGCGGAAATGGAGATCATTGGCATCACCGATGGGCAGGCGCGGCTACAGGCGCTGCTGGGTGGTCAGATCGACATGGAACGCGGGATCACCGCCCAGCAAAGCGTGATGCTGGAGGGATCGGACCGGTTCGACATCCAGACGATCCCGACCGGGAACTGGCGTGGACTGGTGTTCCGTACCGACGTGGCGCCGTTCGACGACCCCCGCGTGCGCACGGCACTGCGTCTTGCCGCAGACCGGCAGGGCATGGTCGATCTCGTCATGGGGGGCGGTGCGGTTATCGCCTGCGACTCTCCGGTTGGTCCTGGCGATCAGTACCGGGCCGAGATCGACTGCCCGCAGGACATCGAACGCGCCAGGGCACTGCTGGCCGAGGCGGGATATCCGGATGGTCTGGAGATCGACCTGCATGTCGCCACGCTGGAGCCCACGTGGCCCATTCTGGCCGAAGTCTATCAAGAGCAGGCCGCTGCCGCAGGCATCCGGGTGAATATCGTCCAGGTCCCCTCGGACGGGTTCTGGAACGAGGTCTGGATGCAGAAAGACGCAGTCACGACCCGTTGGAACGAACGTCCCGCGGATCAGGCTTTGAACGAGATCTATCTCAGCACGGCCAAGTGGAACGAAAGCTACTACAAGGATGCCGCGTTCGACGCACTGCTGGCGCAGGCCCGCCAGGAACTGGATTTCGACGCCAGACGCGCGCTTTACGTTCAGGCGCAAGAGCACCTGTGGGAGACCGCAGGCACGTTGATCCCCTATCACGTCACGCGTCTTGTCGGGACGACCGCACGTGTCGGGGGTCTTGACGCGGTCGAGAACAACGCGGTGCGCTGGCACCGTGTAACCGTCGATTGATCCACGTCCACGGGGGCGCGCCAAGCGCCCCCGGTTCTGCCACGCGATGGGATGCCGTTCATGTTGGCCATGCTCTTACGACGGTTCGCCCTTGGGGCGATCACCGTTTGGATCGTTTCCGTTATCATCTTTGTCGGCGTGGAAATGCTGCCGGGCGACGCCTGCACGGCCTTCCTGGAGCGCGAGGCAAAGGGCAGGATCCTCGAGAACTGCCGCGAGGATCTGGGGCTGAACCGCCCGGCGATCGCGCGCTATTCGGAATGGGCCGCGAATGCGGTGCGCGGCGACCTGGGCGTTTCGGCCAACGGGCAGAAACAGATATCCGAACTCGTCGGATACCGGTTGCGCAATACACTGCTTCTGGCATCCGGTGCCATGCTGGCGGGCATCCCGCTTGCCCTGTTTCTCGGTATCGTCGCGGCGCTGTGGCGCGACCGGCCTGCCGACATCATCGTGTCGACAACGGCGATTGCGGCGATGACCATCCCGGAATTCGTATCGGCGACTTTGCTGATCCTGATCTTCTCGGTCTGGCTGGGCTGGGTTCCGGGTATCGTTCTGACCTCGGCCGACGCGCCTTTGGCGGATTTCTTTCCCGAGGTGCTTTTGCCGATTGGCGTTCTGACGCTGGTCATGACCGCGCATATCCTGCGCACCGTGCGGTCTTCGGTGATCGAAACGCTGGCTTCTGACTATTCGCAGATGGCGCTGCTGAAGGGGGTTCCCTATTGGCAGATCGTGTTCAGGCATATCTTGCCCAACGCGCTTTTGCCGACCATCAACGTGGTGGCGCTTACGATCGCATGGTTGTTGGGCGGGGTCGTCGTGATCGAGACCGTCTTCAACTATCCGGGGCTGGGCCGGATGATGATCGACAGTATCTCGGACAGGGATTTGCCGGTCACCCAGGCGATCGCCCTGATCATCGCCTCTGTCTATGTCGGCGTGAATCTTTTGGCCGATCTGCTCACGATGATTGCCAACCCGCGGCTGCGAACCATGCACATGCGCAGGAAATAGACCATGACATACCCCACCACATACCAGCGCAGAGGGTTGGCCACGCGTCTGTCCGGCACCATCAGGGACATTGCGGCGCGCCCGTCCGGTGCAATCGGGCTGGGACTGGTTTCGATGCACCTGTTGCTGGCGCTGATCGGGCCGTGGATCGTGCCCTATGCCTATACCGAGATGAACCCGGCAATGGTGTTGTCGAAGCCGTCGGCCGAACACTGGCTCGGCACGGACCATCTTGGCCGCGACACGTTGACCAGAACCCTGCTTGGGGGGCGCGAGGCCATTCTTGTCACCGGGATCGCGACGCCGCTGGCGGTGCTTTGGGGCGGGCTGGTCGGGGTCTTTTTCGGATTGGCCGGCGGACGCCTCGACGAGGTCTTGATGCGGATCGTGGACGCGTTCCTGTCGCTGCCATGGATCCTCAAGATGCTGGTCCTGATTGTGACGTTCGGGACCGGGATCAAGGTTCTCATCCCGACGCTGGCCTTCTTTTACGGCATTCCTGTCATTCGCATCGCACGGGCCGCGACACATGATGTCGTCGCCCGCGATTTCGTGCAGGCCGCCCGCGCAAGAGGGCACGGACGCCCCACGATCATCTGGCGTGAACTGCTTCCGAATGTCCGCGATGCGCTGCTGGTCGAGGGGGCAATGCGTTGGTCATGGATGCTGCTGGCGTTTTCGTCACTGTCCTTTCTCGGATTTGGTGTGTCGCCGCCGACGCCCGACTGGGGGCTGATGATCGCCGACGCGCGCAGTTTCATGTCGTTTTCACCCCTGGGTGTGCTGGCCCCGATGGTTGGCTTGTCGTCCCTGATCATCGGCATCAACCTGACAGCCGATGCATTGGCCAAGGCCCTGGGTATCGATCGCGCACAGAAGGCACCGGTATGATGCAACACGATCAGATCCAGAACGCGGTGATCGAGATCAGGGATCTCAGCATCGGGTTTCGCGGCAAGGCGGGAGGCATGCTGCCCGTGCTGCGCGACATAACGCTTTGCGTCACGGCCGGGGAGAGCATCGGCCTGGTCGGCGAGAGCGGCTCCGGCAAGAGCACGCTGGCGCTGGCGATGATGGGCTATCTGAAGACGGGACTGCGGGTTCTGGAAGGGACGGCCATCTTCGACGGGATCGACATGTTCGCGCAGGATGCAAGAGCGCTGGAGCGTATCCGCGGGGGCAGGCTGGGACTGATCCCGCAAAATTCGGGTCAGTCATTGACCCCGAGCCTTCGTGTCGGGGCACAGATCCGCGAGGCGCTGCGATTGCACAGCGCGCTGAGCGATGACCGCTACGATGCGCGGGTGATCGAATTGCTCAGCCAGGTTCGCCTGCCGGATCCCGCGGCCATCGTGCACCGGTATCCGCATGAACTTTCGGGCGGGCAGCAACAGCGGGTGGCCATTGCCATGGCGCTTGCCGGTGAGCCCGAAGCCTTGTTGCTCGATGAGCCGACGACCGGGCTCGATGTGACGACGCAGGCGCACATCCTTGAGCTTTTGCGCGATCTGGCGCGGGATACGGGGATGGCAATGGTCTATGTCAGCCACGATCTGGGCGCGATTGCCCGGGTCTGTGACAGGGTGGTGGTCATGTATGCCGGCGAAGTCGTCCTGGAGGGCACATCGCGCCAGGTGCTGAAAGATCCCGGCCATCCCTATGCGCGCGGCTTGCTGGCTTCGATCCCGAGGCTGTCCGACACATGTCTTCCACGTGCCCTTGACGGGCGCCCGCCCGCCCCCGGGCAGGCAGGGCAGGGCTGCGCCTTCGTATCGCGCTGTGCAATCGCCGCGGCGCAATGCAGCACCTCCCGGCCCGGGCTGGATGCTCAGCCAGATGGGTCGCGGACACGCTGTCATTTGCCGCAAGAGGTGCGGGCGATCCCGTTGACCGGTGAGCGCGAGACGGGCGCGCGCGCCTTGAGCCCGGCTCTGTCATTGCAACTAAAGGACATGGCGATCTCCTATGTGCATCCCGGGGTTCTGGAGCGGCTTCTGGGGCGCGAGATGCAAACGGTCGCCACCGTCGATGGCATCGACATCGCGCTGCGCCATGGTGAAACACTCGGCCTCGTGGGGGAAAGCGGATCGGGCAAGTCGACCATCCTGAAGTCGGTTGCCGGATTGCTGCCTCCGATCCGCGGCGAGGTCACGATCAAGGACCAGGAAACACTTCCCGCCAGGGTCGAGGCGCGCGACAGACAACACCTGCGCCAGGTTCAACTGATCTTTCAGAACCCCGACGAAAGCCTGAACCCGCGCCAAACGATCGCGCAAATCCTGGCGCAACCACTGAAATTGTATTTCGGCTTGACCGGGCAGGCACTGCTCAGCCGCTCCGCCGAGCTGCTGGAACAGGTTCGACTGGGTGCGCATTACCTCGATCGCTTGCCCAGCCAGCTTTCGGGTGGCGAAAAGCAGCGGGTTGCCGTGGCCCGGGCCTTCGCCGCTCAGCCCGAGCTCGTGCTGTGCGACGAAATCACCTCGGCGCTGGACGTGTCGGTTCAGGCCGCGGTTCTGGAACTGCTGGATGATCTGCGCCGCGACAATGAAACCAGCTACATTTTCGTCAGTCACGATCTTGCCGTGGTCCGGGCGCTGTCGGATCGCGTGGCGGTTCTCTATCAGGGGCGGCTGTGCGAACTGGGCGGGACACAGGATGTCTATGGACCGGTGTCGCATCCGTACACCGAGGTGCTTCTGGGCGCGGTCCTGGAGCCCGATCCCGATTTCGCGCCCACTCTGGCCGCGAGCGATGTTGTCGAACTTGC
>JANSYB010000695.1 GCA_024742655.1 Paracoccaceae bacterium
CGCCGCCGCCGCCCTGATCGACGAGGCCCGGTTGGGTGGTGACGTGTCCTTTTCGGTGATCGACGTGAAAACGGGCCTGCTGCTGGAAGGCTACGAGGCGCGCAGCGGCCTGCCGCCCGCCAGCGTGACCAAGGCTGTGACTGCGCTTTATGCGCTCGATGTTCTGGGGCCGGGCTACCGGTTCGAGACGCGGCTGGTGGCCACGGGACCGGTGCGCAACGGGGTGATCGAGGGCGATCTTGTGTTGGCCGGTGGCGGCGATCCGGTGCTGGATACCAATGCGCTGGCCGATCTGGCCGCGGGCCTGAAAAGCGCCGGCGTGCGCGAGGTGCGCGGACGGTTCCGCACCTGGGGCGGGGCCTTGCCTTTTGCGCGCGTGGTGGATGCCGAGCAGCCGGAACATGTGGGGTACAACCCGTCGGTGTCGGGGCTGAACCTGAACTTCAACCGCGTGCATTTCGAATGGCGCCGGTCGGGCAATGGATACAGCGTGGCGATGGATGCGCGCTCCGACAAGTATCGCCCGGCGGTGCGCGTGGCGCGCATGAGCGTCGCCGATCGCCGGGCGCCGGTCTACACCTACCGCGACGGCGGCGATCACGACAGCTGGAGCGTGGCGCGCGGTGCGTTGGGCAATGGTGGATCGCGCTGGTTGCCGGTGCGGCGGCCAGAGGCCTACGCGGCCGAGGTTTTCGCCGGTTTCGCGCGGTCGCACGGGATCGTGCTGCGCTATGCGGGGGCTGCTGGCACTGCGCCCGGTGGTACGGTCGTGGCCCGCCATCGCAGCGCGCCGCTGACCGATCTGCTGCGCGACATGCTGAAATATTCCAACAACCTGATGGCCGAGGCGATCGGCATGACGGCCTCGGCCCGGCGCAAGGGCCGGCCGGTCGATCTTGCGGCGTCGGGGCGCGAAATGAGCCAGTGGGCACGCCGGTCGCTCGAGATGCAGGGGGCCAGCCTGGTCGATCATTCCGGGCTTGGCGTGGATTCGCGCCTGAGTGCCTCGGCCATGGCGGGGGCATTGGCCCGGGTGCACCGGTCCGGACAGCTCAAGCCGATCCTGAAGCCGATCGCGATGAAAGATGCCAACGGTCGGGTGACCAAGTCCCACCCGGTCAAGGTGACCGCCAAGACGGGCACGCTTTATTTCGTCAGCGCTCTGGCGGGGTATGCCACGGCCGAGGATGGCACGGAACTGGCCTTCGCGATCTTCACGGCCAACACGCGCCGGCGCGGCGCGATCAACAGCAAGCAGGCGGAACGCCCGGAAGGCTCGGTCGGCTGGAACCGGCGCGCCAAACGCTTGCAGCAGCGACTGATCGAACGCTGGAGCAAGGTTTACGGCAGCTGAGCGGGTTCGAAGCGCCCGGATTGGTGTGTGCGGCGCGCAACGTTCATGATTGGGGGCCAGCCCCCAAACCCCCGGGATATTTCAGGCCAGAAGAAACGGCGGATCAGGTCTGCCGGTCGATCTTGGTGGCCAGGTGAATGAGGCTTTCGGAACTGCGCACGCCCTTGGCCTCGCCGATCCGGTCGAGCGTGTCGTCAAGATCCTCGGTTGTTTCGGCCTCGAGCGACACGATCAGGTCGAACCGGCCCGAGGTGGTGTGCACCAGCCGCACGTTGGGCAGGCTTTTCAGGCGGGACAGGACCGTGGGCTGGCTGCGGGCCTCGATGCTGACAAGGGCGGTGGCACGCAGC
>JANSYB010000341.1 GCA_024742655.1 Paracoccaceae bacterium
TGGATCAAGATGACAGGCGGCGCGCCGGGCGTGCCAAAGCGCTCATAGGCTGTTCCGTCGGGCGCGTGCATCATGTTCTTTCCCCCATGGCCGAGGCTAAGCCGCGCGACCGGCCCTCCATTCGGTATTTTTCGTCATAAGATGGCGATAAATCGCACATCGCGCGCGCGATCCCCTCAAGAATGGGAATCAGCGCAAGACGGGAGGACACCACGATGGCCGATATCCGGACATACCAGATGCTGATTGACGGAGAGTGGGTGGCAGCCTCGGACGGCCGGGTCTTCGACAGCGTGAACCCGGCCACGGGGCAGGTCTGGTCCCGCGTACCCGAAGCGACAGAGGCGGATGTGGACCGCGCCGTGCGCAGCGCACATGACGCGTTCCTCAAAGGCCCCTGGTCGAAAATGACACCGACGCAGCGTGGCGCGCATTTGCGGCGACTGGCGGAGTTGTTGGCCGAGCGCTCCGAGGAGCTTGGACGGACCGAGACCATCGATACCGGCAAAATGCTCAAGGAGACGCGCTGGCAAGCCAAGTATATCGCCGAGTTCTTTCAGTTCTACGCCGGTTGCGCGGACAAGATCAGCGGTGAGACACTTCCCATCGACAAGCCGGACCTGTTCGTCTTCACCAAGCGCGAGCCGCTTGGCGTGGTGGCCGCGGTGGTGCCCTGGAACAGTCAGCTGTTCCTTGTCGCGGTCAAGATCGGGCCGGCGCTGGCCGCGGGCAACACCGTTGTGCTCAAGGCCAGCGAACATGCCAGCGCCGCGATGCTGGAGTTCGGCAAGCTGATCGAGGAGGCGGGATTTCCGCCGGGGGTCGTCAATATCGTCACCGGGCACGGCGATCCGTGCGGGCGGGCGCTGACCGCGCACAAGCTGGTGGCGCGTATCTCGTTTACCGGCGGGCCGGGGGCAGCGCGGCACGTTCTGGAAAACTCCAAGAACAATTTCGCCGAGGTCAGTCTGGAACTGGGTGGCAAGTCGCCCTTCATCGTGTTCGATGACGCGAATATCGAAAGCGCGGTCAACGCCTCCATCGCGGGCATCTTCGGGGCCACCGGGCAAAGTTGCGTCGCGGGATCGCGGCTATATCTGCACGACGATATCGCCGATGAATTCCTGGACCGGATGGTGGCGCAGGCCCGGCAGATCACGATCGGCGATCCGCTGTTGGACGACACCCAGATGGGCCCGCTTTGCACCCCCGGCCAACGCGACACGATCGAACAGGAACTGGCCCATGCCGTCAGAGAAGGCGCGGAAATCCTGACCGGCGGCAAACGGCCCGAAGGGCTGGACGGGCTGTTCTTCGAACCGACGATACTGACCTGCCCACGGCAGGACTTGCGTATCGTGGACAAGGAATTGTTCGGGCCGGTTCTGTGCGTGCAGAGGTTCAAAACCGAGGAAGAGGTCATCGAACTGGCCAATGACACGGAGCACGGACTGGCGGCCGGAATCTTTACCCAGAACAGCGCGCGCTCGCTTCGCATGGCCGATGCGGTGCGCGCGGGGATCGTCTGGGTCAACACCTACCGTGTCGTCTCGCCCATCGCGGAGTTCGGCGGGATCAAGGGGTCGGGCTATGGGCGCGAAAGCGGCTTTCAGGCGATGTATGATTACACGCGCCCCAAGACGGTCTGGATGAACACGTCGGATGCGCCGATGGCCAATCCGTTCGTGATGCGCTGAGGGGGACACAGCCATGAAATTTCAACTCGCAATCAATCTGGAGCGTATGGACGACAGTGCCGATATGCGCGCCGTCCGGGATCATACGCTGGAGATGGTCCAGATGGCCGAGCAGGGCGGTTTCGAAATCGCCTGGGCCGCTGAGCATCACGCGCTGGAGATGACGATCGCGCCCAACCCTTTCCAGATCCTGACGTGGTGGGGCGAACATACCGATCGTATCCGCCTTGGAACGGCGGTGGCCTCGGCGCCCTACTGGCATCCGATCGGCCTTGCGGGGGAGGCGGCGTTCGTTGACCTGCTCAGCGGTGGCCGTCTGGAATTCGGTATCGGGTCGGGCGCCTATCAGCGCGAATTCGACCGGATGCACCCGGGGCTGAAACAATCGGATGCCTGGCAATACATGCAGGAAATCCTGCCCGCCGTCCGCGCCCTGTGGAAGGGCGATTACGCGCATGACGGGACATTCTGGCAATTTCCGACCTCGACCTCATGCCCCAAGCCCCTGCAAGAAGAGGTCCCGGTCTGGGTCGCGGCACGGGCGCCCATCACCTATGACTACGCGATGCGAGAGCGCTGCCATATCCTGAGCTGGCCGCTCACGCGCCCGTTTTCGGAGGCCGAGCTTTACAAGCAGCGGCTGGACGAGGCGATGGCCAAGGCGGATAACGGCTTTCGCCCGACCTTCGCGATGATGCGGCACGCGGCGGTCTATGATAATGCGGCCGACCGGCAAAAGGCCCTCGACGCGATCCGCCTCGTGCTGGGGCAGTTCGAGAACCTGTTTCGCAATGCCGGAGACGTTGAAAACGGATTTCCGCGTCAGATCCCTCTGGATCAGCTTGAGGGCCGCGACCAGTACGACCCCCACATGCTTGAGGAAAACCTGCTCTTCGGATCGCCGGACACGGTGATCGAAAAGCTCAAACGCTACGACGCGCTCGGCGTCGATGCCTTCGTGTACTATGCCTCGATGGGGTTGGATCTCGAGACGCAGAAACGCTCGATGAAACTGTTCTGCGACGAGGTCATCCCGGCCTTCCAATAAGGAGTATTCTTGATGTCCGATGGTGTGAAAGTTGTCCGCGACGGCCATGTTCTGGAGGTCACGCTGGACCGGCCCAAGGTGAATGCGATCGACGTGGCCACGTCGCAGGCGCTGGCCGAGGCGTTCCGGGAACTGCACGAAGACAAGGACCTGCGTTGCGCCATCCTGACCGGTGCGGGAGAGAAGATCTTTTCGGCCGGTTGGGACCTCAAGGCTCTCAACGCAGGAGAAATGCAGCTCGATAACTGGTGGGAGACGGACGATTACGGTTTTGGCGGCTTCACCGGCCTGACCGAGAACTGGGCGCTGAACAAGCCCGTGATCGCGGCGATCAACGGGCTGGCCATCGGGGGCGGGTTCGAGATGGCCATGGCCTGTGACCTGCTGATCGCGGCCGAACATGTCGAGTTCGGCCTGCCCGAGATGCCGCTGGGGATCGTGCCCGATGCGGGCGCGCTGCAACGCCTGCCGCGCCGTATTCCGCACAATATCGCGATGGAAATGTTCCTGCTGGGCCGCCGCATGACCGCGCAGGAGGCCGCGCATTACGGCCTGGTGAACAAGGTGGTTCCCAAGGACAAGCTGATGGAGGCCGCCCGTCAATGGGCCGCCTCGATTGCATGGTCCGCGCCGCTGGCCATGCAATCGGTCAAGGAGGTGGAGAGGGAAATCGAATGCGTGCCCCTCAGGCAGGCTTTTGCCCGGATGCGTGGTGATGATCTGCCGATCTATCGCAAGATGCTGAAATCCGAGGACGCAAAGGAAGGCGTCGCCGCCTTCGTCGAGAAACGCGAGCCGAAGTTCCGGGGTGAATGATGTATCCCGATCCCAGCGTCATCACCCGTGTCTGCAGCATCGGGGCCGGCCCCATCGGCGGTGGCTGGGCCGCGCATTTCCTGGCCCGCGGCTATGATGTCACCGCCTATATCCACGACCCGGCGGAGCGTGACGCGCTGATGTCGGTGATCAGAACGGGGTGGAGAAGCCTGACCGAACTGGGGCTCGCAGAGGGGGCGTCGTTGGACCGCCTGACGATTGTCTCTGACGTAAAGGAGGCCGTCCAGGGGGCCGGTTTCATTCAGGAAAGTGCGCCCGAACGGTTGGAAATCAAACAGGCGCTTTACAAGGTTCTGGGGGACATCGTGGCGCTCGACGTTGTGATCGGATCGTCCACGTCGGGCTTGACCATGACCCAGATCGCGGCCGATTGCGCGACGCCGGAACGCTGTGTGATCGGTCATCCCTTCAACCCGCCCTACCTGTTGCCGCTGGTCGAGATCATCGGTGGCAA
>JANSYB010000414.1 GCA_024742655.1 Paracoccaceae bacterium
AGCGCCGCCCCCAGCCACACCAGCAACCATTTCCAGCGCCAGATGATATCCACCAAGTGCCCCAGCGGCATCTTCAACGCCCATGGCAGACCCGCCCAGAACGCCAGCCCCGCCAGTTCGGCGGCGGAAATATCCAGATACTCCTTGACGAAAAACGTCCCCACGATCCCCGTCAGGCCCGAGAACCCGAACGCGAAATAGACCATCAGTGGCGGCAGGAACGACCAGCGCAACTGCCCGATCAGGTCAAAGACGACCGCGTTCAGAAATCCCGTTCTGCCTGTTGCCTCGGTCATTGCCTGCGCATTCCCACTATCGTGTCCTGATGGTCCGGTTGCACCGCGTTCACACCCTTTGATCCTGTGCAAAACATGACGTTTCTACCAGTAAATGGGCGAGAAGGTATCGTGATATTCCGCCTGCCACCTGGACTCTTTCTTGGCCTCGTTGATCAACGAGACTTGCGCCAGCGCCGGACAAGCAAGGCGGATGATTTCGCGGTTCAGACGGTTGCGCCGCCGCAGGCGCGGCGGCAGGGAAATGACATTTGCGATGATCGCCCGATCGTTGAAGGCATTCATCGCGAAATGCGTGCCCTGCGTCACGAGCCAGCCTCCCATCGTGTTGGGCAACAGCAACTCGCAAAAGGCGAAATCATACACCCGAGAACCGGCATTCGTCGGCAATGTGTCCATCCAGGCCGTGTAATCGGGGCCCCATTCGCGGATGACGGTTTCATTGATTTCCGGTGCCACGACCAGTTTGCGCAGACCGTGTTCGACCGACACATTGTCGAAATCACCCGCCTTCCACTGGTTGGCGCGCATCAACTCCATCACGTTGCCACGGATCAGCACATCACCCGGCGGGGCAAGTGTCGGCGCCAGACGCTCCGCTGGGTTCTTGCCGGTCAATTGATAGCCGCTTGAAAACACCATGTCCCACCGGGCGCGGCGCGCCGGCCGGCCTTGCAACTGCGACCTGTAGGGGGGGGCCGCGACATCCACGACCTGCACATCGATCCCGATCGCCTTGCCCAGTTCGACAGCCAGCAGGACATCGAGGCCCGACGCCTTGTTCCCCGAATGATACACGTAGAATCCCGCGGCCTTGTCGAGATGGTCAAAGCCGCAGGCCAGAAGGTTGCGCGAGTCGTTTCCACCTGTCACCGGAATGATGCAGTCATACCCGTCCAGCAACGCCGCCATGATACCGCGCAGCCGCGACACGACCAGCTTGCAGACCGTTTCGAGATCGTCGGCCGGTCGTGCAAGGGTTTCGTGTCCTTTCGGGAAATGCCGGATCATGCGGAATGTCCGCAGGCAAAGGTAGTGATTGGCCATCGCGCGACGGGCGATGCGGTCCGGTGTTTGCTGCAGGGCATAGTTGTGCAGCCCTTTCACCGGCCCCTTGAACGGCATTCTGGTATTCGGCTGCATCGGACGGTGCAGACACAACAGCAAAGACGACGCCACGACATGGCCCTGCGGGTCATAAACGGCAGCCATGTCGCAGACGGGATCGAGATAGAGCCTCATGTCCCGCCCATCGGAAATGGCGACGGCATACCGCCCCGCCCAGCCTTCTATCAACGCCTCGGCATGGTCCCAGAAACGCGGGTCTTCCGCGGCGTCGGACAGGACAGGGTCGCGATTGAACAGGGTGCCCCGCGCGGTGACCGCGATCCCGATCAGCCAGCCGGCCGCCTGACCGGCGCCATCCACGATATCCGCCACGGGCAAATCGGGGCAATGACACAAGTGCCACCCGCCAAAAACGCGCTCGGTCCAGCCATCGGGGCACATACCGGGCTGCCGCGTCATGAAATACTGTCGGCGAAAAATCTTGCCGAAATCCCGGTTGGTGGCGGCACACACCGCCTGTCCGGCAATGTCAGAGGGTGTCATATCGCCTGTCATGGCCCTGTTCCGGGGACTGCTCTCGACATCACAGTAGCGGCAGCAGGGCATTTGAGACAAGCCCCGCGCCACCCGCCCGGCGCCCCTTGTCAGATCAGCGACAAAACGTTGTCCGGCGGCCTTCCGATCACGGCCTTGCCTTCGCGGATCACGATCGGCCGTTCGATCAGGATCGGATGCGCGGCCATGGCCGCCAGCAGGGTTTCGTCGTCATCGGTGCGCGACAGGCCCTGTTCGCGAAACGCCGCCTCGCCGGGGCGCATCATCGCGATCGCCGGCACATCAAGGGCCGCACGCACCGCGCGCAACCTGTCAATATCGGGCGCATCTTCAAGATACCGGCGGATCGTCGGATCGATCCCGCGCTCTTGCAACAGCGCCAGTGTCTGGCGCGATTTCGAGCACCGTGGATTGTGCCAGATTTCGATCACAGCCATTCCTGCCTCCCCGTGCCGACGGCCTCGGCGACATTTGCATGGCCGTCCCGTTCCAGTAACGCGTCCAGACCTCGCGCGATCTCTTCGATCAGGGACAGCCCTTTGTAGATCATCGCGGAATAGACCTGCACAGCGCTCGCCCCGGCACGGATCTTGGCATAGGCCTGTTGCGCCGATGAAATGCCCCCCACACCGATCAGGGGCAACCGTGCCTCGGTCAGCTGCGACAGGCGTGCCAGCACCCGGGTCGATTTGTCGAACAGCGGCGCCCCGGACAGCCCGCCGGCCTCAGGCGCGTGGGGGCTGCCGAGGCCCGTGCGCTCCAGCGTGGTATTGGTGGCGATGATCCCGTCGAGCCCCGAAGACAGGGCGACCTGTGCGACCTCCTGCAGGGCCGCATCATCAAGATCCGGCGCAATTTTCAGAAAAACCGGGACGGGGCGGCCAAGCCAGTCGCGCGCCTCCATCACACCGGCCAGCAAGGCGGTCAGCGCCTCTGCCCCCTGCAAATCGCGCAGTTTCTCGGTGTTGGGGCTGGAGACATTGACCGTGGCAAAGTCGATATGCGGGCCACAATGCGCCATGACGCGGGCGTAATCCTCGGCGCGGTCGTCGCTGTCCTTGTTGGCGCCAAGGTTCAGGCCCACGGGCACGTCGCGCGGCGCGGTTTTCAGCCGGGCGCAGATCGCCTCCATCCCGTCATTGTTGAAACCAAAGCGATTGATGATCGCCTGATCCGCGGTCAGGCGAAAAAGGCGTGGCCTCGGGTTGCCGGGTTGCGGGCGCGGGGTGGCCGCCCCCACCTCGAGAAAGCCGAAGCCCGCGCGCGACAACGCGCGGATGGTCGTTGCGTTCTTGTCGAACCCGGCGGCCAGCCCGACGGGGTTGGGCAGGTCGAGCCCGGCAAGGGACATGCGCAGCCGGGGCGACGTCACAGGCCCCGGGCGCGGCCCCAGACCGGCCCGCAGCGCGATATGGGCAAGGTCATGCGCACGTTCGGGATCACAGCGATGCAGCACCGCAAGGCCCAGACGCTCGGCCCCT
>JANSYB010000729.1 GCA_024742655.1 Paracoccaceae bacterium
CGCCAGTTTTCGGGCGGCTCAGGCGGCATCGGCCTTTTGCAGCTCTCTCAGGGTCGTGCCATAGCCGCCTTCGGCGACGTAGTCCTGTTCGGGCTTGGTCGAGTTGCGCGCCAACGCGTCGTTGCGATAGGGAAAGCGGCCGAACATGCGGATCACCTCGCGGTGGGCCCGCGCATGAAGCAGGTTGTCAGCGCCGGTCTCGGGCATCCGTTCACAGATCAGGCGGATGCATTGCTCCTGATCGCAGAGGTTTTCGGAATGCATCAGCGGCAGGTAAAAGAACTGCCGTGCGGGCTCATCGATGCGCAGGTCCCATTTGCGGTGGATCGCTGCCTTTGCCGCGGCCAGCGCATATTTGTCCGTCGAGAACGCCGCGCCATGATCGCGGAACATGTTGCGCGGAAACTGATCCATCAGGATGATATAGGCCAGCGTACCGCTGGGATAGGTCAGCCACAGGGCAAAAGTCCCTTCCCGTGCACTGCTCCAGGCGTCTTCGAACTTGTCGCGGATTTGGCCATCCAGATCCTGCGACGCCTGATACCAGCCTTTCGGCCCCACCTCGTCCAACCAGAAACTCAATACGTCTTCGGGGGCTGTCATGCTGTGCTCCTCACGTTGCAGCATCCCATTTATGAAAGTTTAACGACAGTTAAAGGGATCTGAACAGTAAAAATTTACAACATCGGCAACAGAACGTGACTGTGGATAACTCGTTAGCGCAATCATCCGTCACTGTCCTCCTGCGCCGCCTCGATGGTCACTTCCTGGGCAAAGGCGACAACGGCCGGCGACGCGCCGGCGGCCACGACCGTGTAGCTTTCGGTGTCCTCGACCGAGGGCGCGGCACGCTGCGTCATCCGGTAGGCGGCATAGCCGACCATGGCAAAGGTCAGAATCGCGATGAACAAAAAGAACCCGCTGGGGCCCACCACCCCCATCATCCAGCCGGTCAGCAGCGGACCGGCCACCGCGCCCAGGCCGTTGATGAACACCATGCCGCCGGCGGCGGCGGCCATGTCGTCATGTTCGAGAAAATCGTTGGTGTAGGCGATCAGCAAGGAATAGAGCGGGTTCGACATGCCGCCCACGATGAAGGCCGACAACAGCAGCATCCAGAAGGTGGTGCCGAACAGCATCCCGATCACCGCGCCCACGCCACAGACCGCCGCGGCCATCAGGATCAGAAGGCGACGATCCATCCTGTCCGACACCCAGCCAAGCGGATATTGCAGCAGCAGCGCGCCGATATAGAACGACGCGACGAAGGTCGAAATCTCACCCACGCTCAGCCCGGCCTCGGCGCCATAGACCGCCGCCATGCCGAATTGCGCGGCGAACACACCACCCAGCAGGAACATGCCCACGCAGCCCAGCGGCGAGATGCGCAGGATTTCGCCCAAGGTCATCGGTTTGGTCGTGTCGAAGGCCGGTGTCGGACTGATCGACAGCAGAATGGGCGCAAAGGCCAGCGAAATCAGGACCGACGGGATGATGAACAGGATGAACCCGCCCGGGTCGGCCACCAGCATCAGGGCCTGCGCGCCCACGATCCCCATCATCTGCAC
>JANSYB010000003.1 GCA_024742655.1 Paracoccaceae bacterium
CCGGCAGTGTAACGCTCAGGCTCATCCGGAGTGAACGCGCAATCCGCCACCGACTCTACGATGCGGTTCTCCCCGTCCAGATGGCGCAGTTTCTGCTGACGGATTCCGTCACCCAGTGTCTCGACCATTGCAAGAAGGTGATCGACGTCCGACGACATCAGATCCCATCCAAGGCCACGCGTTGCGGTGACAACACCGCGTTTGGTCGTAATGCTGCGGCGCTCAAGCCGGCCCCATGTTGTCCAGGTCCAGTATTGTCCGTTTGTTTCTATGCGACGCAGTACAGCAATGGTCTTGTTGCGTTCAAAACGCATCAACATGAGGGGCCCCGGATCACTTTCCAGGGCCCGCTTGACCTCAAGCGCGATCAGGCGTTCATCCGGTGCTGCCGCAGTGGGCGTTTTACGTGCATTCCAGATCGTTTTCGCCGCGTCCCAAACGGACACGTCCTGTCTTGTGTTCGTGCAGCCGGGCAAACCGACGACCAAAGCCAGGGCGACAAGGGCCGCCCGCATCTTGGGACTGCTCATCTCCAGTACTTCCCCCAGCTCTTGGCGATTTCGGGTCGGTGCGCGCCGCGGACGGTATCATAAAGCCGGCCGTTGATATCCACGCGCTGGCCACCGTCACGGGTCAGGGGCCTGATCACAGCCGTGGCCTTCTGTGTGGTCGGTTTGCCCAGAATCCAGGAAAGCGGCACGGTGAACCGGATGCCCTTGTCAAAAGAGCCCTCGCCAAACTGCCGCGCGGACACGTCCGTTTGTGTTGCAAATGCCCCGATCCGCCACCCGTTGGCGAATTCCCGGTCCAGTGCGATGGTCGCACCCCAATCCCCCGCAAGATACCGGCCCATGTCCAGCTGGCCGTGAAAGCCGTTGCCGAAGTCGTAATAGGCCGAGACATGCCCGCTGAACTCGGGGATTGTCCCGCCGGGTGTCACCCGGGAGCGAAGACCGAATTGCTGATCGAAATCTCGGGGTTGCAGATAGTTGACTTCGGCCCCAAAGGCCAGGCGGCTGTCCACGGGCTTCCACAGGACTTCGCCCGAAACCCCGGCATACATACGTTCAAGATACCCAAGGGTTACGCGCCCGTAAAAATCAGGGCCAAGCCGGCCATACTTGGCGACCGTCAGCTCTTCGATAAAGGGCTGGTCGGTTTTCTGGTACAACGATACGTCCGACCGGACATGCGGCAGGAGCGAATTGTTGGGGCGCGATATGTTGTCGATGTTGCCGGCGACCTTTTGCGCCACACTCCCCGAAACGACCCAACCTGATCCCAGAAACAATCCAGCGCGGGCGCGAATGCCCACGTCCGCACGCAGCGGATTGACCGGGTCGAAAAGGCTGGTGCGCAGATACGGCCCGATCGACCATTCGAAGCGCGGATAGGCGCCGGGAAGGGGATCGGGGAAATCACCAAAGCGCAGCGTGTCGGTGAACCGCGCCGCGGCCAGCGCTTCGCTTGCGGGCGCATTTTCAAGACGCTCCAGGTCGCTGCGCCGCATTGTCATTGTGCTGAGCGGAATACCGTTTTGAACCAGCGTCACATGCAGCATCTCGACCGAGGCCGGAAGTTCCCGGCTCAGGCGCCGCAGGGTCCGGCCCAAGGCTTGGGACTGCGCGTCATAGCGTTCATTGCGGATGACGACATGCGCACTTGTCGCTTCGATGCGCACCGCTTCGAGGTCGATGCCGGCCTGATCCAGACTTTGGTCAACCGACGCGCTGAGGGCCGCCCGGCGACCCGGCTGCGTTGCCCAGCCCAGATCGGCAGCACTGCCTCTGGGGCGAACCGCAACGGGCAAGGGCGCCAGTTCAGAGCCGCCGCGAACCGACGGATTCTTGGGGTTGAGCGAAAGCGTGATCGCGGCGCCAATCTCATCGCCATGCAACGAGAAGGCCCGCAAACTCACCTCGGGGCGCCATTGGTAATCCAGCGCGAAATTCCACGGTGAACTGCGCTTTATGATGCCCCGGCTTTTCTCGATATCATAGGCATCCGACGAATATTCGGCGCTGAAGCTGAGCTTGTCGTTGATACGAAAGCTGGCGCCGCCGAACAGCGCCATGTCGCCCCGAAACCAACTGTCGGCATTGAAACTGCCGCCCGAGCCAACACCGGCGAATGAAAACGGGGCCCTGGTCCCGAAAGAGGCGTCGCTGCCATAACTGCCAAGTCGCCCCCAGCCGACCCCCCCGGTCACGCGCAAACGATCCCCGATGGATTTGGTGGCGACGATGTATTCGCCCGACAAAACGCCTGTGCCGACGAAATCCTGCAGGCCAATGGCAACCGCAGGTAGCCACTCGCGTTCGTCGAACAGGCGAAACCGCAGATCAAAGCTGCGATCGTAGTACGTCGAAAAATTAGGCGAGAAATCTTCGGTTCCGGTATAACGGAAACTGCCGCTCAGACGCGGTGTGATCTGAAAACTCAGCGTCGTGCGGGTAAAGCCGTCAAAATATGCGACGGTACTGGAAAGTTGGCCATCCGGGGCCATTTCGGCGGTTGGCATCTCGATCAGACCGCCTGGCGTGCCATAGGTATTGTTCAGGCCTGTCGTCAGGTTTTCCGCCGACATTCCTACAGGCACAGCCACGCCTGCCATCAAGGCCGCAAAACCAAACAGTTTCCGGATCACGCCAATGCCCTCGCTGACTCACGGCTATTTTCAGGGAGAGTAACCAACGACCGCCGCACGCGCCAACGCCCATTTGCGTTGCGGTCCCGATCGGCACAATTCGTAACATCCGGGCAACGGGTCACAGCAGTTCCAACAGGATAAACACTCCGCCCGCTCCGGCGATGGCTCCCATTCCGGCCCAGACAGCCGGCCAAAGACCGCCGGGTTTTGCAGGTGTCTCAATGGGCATGGATTGCCGAATCAACGCATTCTCGACGATCTTCGGCAGGCGCGGTCCATAACGCGACAGAACTTCCAGTGTTTTGCCAAGATCGCGGATGGCGGCCTTGGGTCCGATATGGCTGCGGATGTACCCCTCGACCACGGGCTTGGCGACCTGCCAGATGTTGATCTGGGGGTTCAGGCTGCGGGCCACGCCTTCGACAACGACCATCGTGCGCTGCAACAAAATCAGCTCGGTCCGTGTTTCCATGCCGAAACGCTCGGTCACCTCGAAAAGATAGCTCAGCAATCCGCCCATGGAAATTCGCGTCGCGTCCATGCCGAAAATCGGCTCCCCCACCGCGCGCAGCGCGCGGGCGAATTCGTCCACGTCCTGATCTGGGGGCACATACCCGGCCTCGAAATGCACTTCGGCGACACGCCGGTAATCGCGCCGGATAAACCCATACAGGATCTCCGCATAGACATGACGGGTATACTCGTCGATATGCCCCATGATGCCGAAATCATAGGCAATGATGTTGCCGTTGGCCGCGACCTTCAGGTTGCCCTGGTGCATGTCTGCGTGGAAATATCCATCGCGCAGCGCGTGGTTCAGAAACAGTTGCAGAACCCTCTCGCCCAATTGCGCCCGGTCATGCCCGGCCGCATCCAGCGCGGCGTTGTCCCCCATCGGAACGCCATCGGCCCAGCCCATGGTCATCACGCGACGGCCGGATAACTCCCATTGGATGCCGGGCAGGTCGAAACCGTCATCGGATTCCGTATTCGCCGCGAACTCGCTCGCCGATGAGGCCTCGAGCCTCAAGTCCAGCTCACCCAGAACGACACCCTCGAAATGCGCGATCACGTCTGTCGGCCGCAGCCTGCGCGAGGATGGCGACAACAGCTCGATCATCCGGGCAGCAAAGTAGAAGGCATCGATATCCTTGCGAAAGGCCTTCTCGATCCCGGGCCTGAGAACCTTCACCGCGACGGCCTCTTGCGTTGTCTTCAGGCGGGCCTTGTGCACTTGCGCGATCGAGGCCGCGGCCACAGGTTCACTGAATTCCGAAAAGACGTCTTCAACCGGATGGTTCAATTCCTGCGAGATGCTCTTCTTCGCAGTCTCGATTGGAAAGGGCGGCAATTTGTCCTGAAGGATACGCAGCTCGTTGGCGAGATCATCGCCCACGATATCGGGGCGCGTCGAAAACACCTGCCCGAACTTGATATACGCCGGGCCCAGCGCGGTCAGCGCCCGCAGCGCGGGCGGCATCGCCGGGTCGCCCTTGTAGCCCAGCCATTGAAACGGCCAGGCGAGAAACCGCATCGTGCCGCGCACCAGGGGCGGTGCGTCCATCGCATCCATGATTACACCCATCGCGCCGGTGCGCTCAAGCGTTGCGCCGGTGCGGATGAGGCGCAGGAGGTTGTGCGGGCCCCGCATTCAGATTTTCCAGCCCGAATGCAGGCACGCGATACCCATGCTCAGGTTGCGGTACTTGGCGTTCTCGAACCCCGCGGCCCGGACCATCCCCAGAAACGTTTCCTGATCGGGAAACTTCCGGATCGACTCCACGAGGTACTGGTAGCTGTCCCTGTCTCCGGCGATCGCCTGACCCATGCGCGGAATGATGTTGAAGGAATAGAGGTCATAAACCTTCTGCATCAGATCGTTGGGGATCTGGCTGAATTCCAGCACCATCAGCCGCCCGCCGGGTTTCAACACACGGAAGGCCTCGTTCAGCGCCTCTTGCGGACGGGTTACGTTACGGATGCCGAAACTGATGGTGTAGACGTCGAAACTGTTGTCCTCGAAGGGCAGGGCCATCGCGTCACCCACGACCCAGTCAAGGCTGCTGGCCATCTGTTCGGCCTCGGCGCGCTTGCGCCCTTCGATCAGCATCGGTTCTGTCAGGTCCAGCACGGTGGCATGGCCAGAGCCCGCGCGTTTGAGAAAACGGAAACTGATGTCGCCGGTTCCGCCAGCCACGTCCAGCAAACGTTGACCGGCACGCGGCGCCAGCCAGTCCATCATCGCGTCTTTCCAGATGCGATGAATGCCCAGGGACATCGCATCGTTCATCACGTCATATTTCGACGCGACCGATCCGAACACACCGCGCACGCGCCCGGCCTTTTCACCCTCGGGGATGTCTGTGAAACCGAAATGCGTGGTTTTATCACTCATGGATGCGTCCGGGGCCTTGCCGTTTGATATCTCAGACCTTCTTATAGGCCGCCGGGGGCCGGTTACAATGCGCGCCTTTGCCGTGAAAGGAAACACATGCCCGAATTGCCGGAGGTTGAGACGGTACGCCGCGGCCTTGAGCCCGCCATGTCGGGCCAGGTGATCGCGCGTGCGCGGGTCAACCGCCCCGATCTGCGCTGGCCCTTTCCACCCCGAATGGCAGAGCGCCTGACCGGCCAGACCGTGCTGCGCCTGCGGCGGCGGTCGAAATACATCCTTGCCGACCTTTCGTCGGACGAAACCCTGCTGATCCACCTTGGTATGTCGGGCCGCATGCTGATTTCCGGCGACCCGCTGGGCCAGTTCGTTCATAACCATCCCGCGCCGGAGAAACATGATCATGTCGTTCTGGACATGGCCAATGGCGCCCGCATCACCTTCAACGACCCGCGCCGCTTTGGCGCGATGGACCTGATGCCGACCAGCGGCGCCGAGGCACATCCGCTTTTGTCCAAGCTTGGCCCAGAGCCGTTGGGCAACAGTTTTGACGAGACGTATCTGGTTGCGGCGCTGAAGGGCCGGAACACACCTGTGAAGTCCGCCCTGCTGGATCAGCGAATCGTTGCTGGCCTGGGTAACATCTATGTGTGCGAGGCGCTGTTTCGGGCCGGCATTTCGCCGATGCGCCGTGCCGGGCGCATCGCCAGGACGCGCGTTGCCATACTGGTGCCGGTGATCCGCGTCGTTCTGCAGGACGCGATCGAGGCGGGTGGATCCAGCCTGAGAGATTTTCGGCAGACAGACGGGGAACTTGGCTATTTTCAGCATCGTTTCGACGTTTATGACCGCGAAAGCCAACCCTGCCGCCGGGACGGCTGCACCGGAACGATCCGCCGTGTCGTGCAATCGGGTCGCTCCAGCTTCTATTGCGCGTCGTGTCAAAGATGAGGTTGAACCAATTCGTGACAGTGATAATGAGTCAGGTCTGACAGGAACAAGCGAAAGCAGATTTCATGGCCTATGAGACGATCATCGTCGAAGTAGAAGACCACGTCGCCAAGATTACCCTCAACCGACCCGATGCCTTGAATGCCCTCAGCTCCGATTTGCTGGGTGAATTGGTTACGGCGCTTCAGGACGCGCAAGCCAATGAAAAGGTGCGCTGCATCGTCATCACCGGTTCGGAAAAGGCATTCGCAGCTGGCGCAGATATCAAGATGATGTCCGAGAAATCCTTTGTGGATGTGTTCTCGGGCGATCTCTTCGGGGCTGAGGCCGACGCCATCACCCGCATCCGTAAACCGATCATCGCCGCCGTTTCGGGCTATGCGCTGGGCGGCGGCTGTGAACTGGCGATGATGTGCGATTTCATCATTGCGTCGGATACGGCCAAGTTCGGCCAACCCGAGATCAATCTCGGTGTCATGGCCGGCATGGGTGGCAGTCAGCGTCTCACGCGCTTCATCGGCAAATCCAAGTCGATGGACATGAACCTGACCGGTCGCTTCATGGATGCCGAGGAGGCCGAACGCTGCGGTCTGGTCAGCCGTGTCGTGCCCGCCAAGAAACTGATGGAAGAGGTGACGGCCGCTGCCCAGAAGATCGCGGAGAAGTCTATGGTCAGCGTCATGGCCGTGAAAGAGGCCGTGAACCGCTCTTACGAGGTGCCGCTGTCCGAGGGGCTGTTGTTCGAACGCCGCGTCTTCCACTCGCTTTTCGCGACCGAGGACCAGAAGGAAGGCATGGCCGCCTTCATGGAAAAGCGCGAGGCGCAATTCCGCGACAAGTAACCGACCGCAGGCCAGTGCCGCAGGGTGGGGCGTGCCCCACCATCGGTCATATCACGAAATGCAACCGATCAAATGCCTCTCGCATCGCCCGGGTGCGAGGGGCGACATCCTCGGGGGTGCCCTGCAACGCCTCTGAGATCAGGTCAGCCAATGCATCCGCATGTTCCGGTCCGACCCCCCACCGCACCAGTTCCGGGGTGCCGATCCGCAAACCGTTCATATTGCCCTCGACGGCCGCAATTGGCAGACCGATCCCGCAGGCCAGAAAACCCGCACGGCGCAGCGTTTTCGAGGCGGCCTGTCCCCCGCCATATCTTTCGGCCTCAATTGCGAATTGGTGTGATTGTGTAAACCCGCTCTCCTTGGCGAAAACCGGAACGCCGCGCGCATCCAGCGCCGCGGCCAGCGCCTGCGCCAGGGCGATCATGGTGGTGGCGTAGTCAGTCCCGTATTCACGCCAGTCCAGCATGGTCACCGCCAGCGCCGCCGATTTGGCCGCATCGAAATTGGCCGTCATGCCCGGAAAGGCGATATGGTCCAGCCGCTCGGCCAAACCCGCGTCGTTGGTCACGATCAGTCCGCCGGCAGGTCCACCCAGCGACTTGTAGGTGCTCATCGTCATAAGATGCGCGCCCTCGGACAGGGGGTTCTTCCACGCGCCCCCGGCGATGATCCCGCATTGGTGCGCCGCGTCAAAGAGAACATGCGCACCCACTTCGTCGGCAATGGCTCGAACCTCGGCCACAGGATGCTCAAACAGATTCAGGCTCCCGCCTACCGTGATCAGTCGGGGTCTTTCGCGTCGTGCCAGTTCGCTCAGCGCATCCACGTCCAGAGTGTAGCCATCCGCGTTTACCGGCGCGTCGACGGTCCGCAGCCCATATAGCCCCGCACAGCCCGCAGCATGGTGGGTGACATGCCCGCCGATACTGGCCGGTGGCGCGATGATGGTATCGCCCGGCTGACATATGGCCATGAAGCCATAAAGGTTGGCGATTGCGCCCGAGGGCACCCTGATTTCGGCATGCGCCGCACCGAAGATCTCGGCCGCAAGTTCGGCGGCGACCACCTCGATTTCCTCGATGGCCTCCAGCCCCATCTCGTACTTGTCCCCCGGATAGCCCAGCGACGGGCGCGAACCGATCCCGGAGGCCAGCAGCGCCTCGGCGCGCGGATTCATCACATTGGTCGCGGGGTTGAGATTGAAACACTCCTGCTCGTGTATCTCGCGGTTCTGATGGGCCAGCGCTTCTATGCGTTCCAGAATCCTGACGGATGTCTCGCCTTGTGTGCGTGCGGCGATCTGCTGAACCATGCTCTCGGATTGTTCAGGGACCCAGTCCCGTTTCATTAGCGTCATCGTGTGACTCCCGGTTTTTGCGGGATCATGGCGGTGCATGCGTCCCGGGGCAAGCAGACAGGCACGGGGCCAGATGCACAAACCTGATGCAGTATCGACGCGCGAATCCATGACTGTCGCATTTCTGTCACATGGACCTTGATCGCAGAATCGCCTTTGCAACCATCACAAACTTGGCTATACGCCGCGATCATACATGCGCGTGCGGCCCGCTCTGGCCAGAATTCTACCGGCGACGGATCTGCCGGATCGGGTTTGCCGACGTGCTATCGAAACACAGAGAACCCGAACAAAGGTCTGAAAATCATGGCAAATACGCCCCAGTCCAAGAAGCGCGCCCGCCAGAACGAGGCACGTTTTGCAGTCAACAAAGCCCGCCGCTCGCGGATTCGTACGTTCCTTCGCAAAGTCGAAGAGGCAATTGCCTCCGGCGACAAGGAGGCGGCACAGACCGCATTGCGTGCCGCTCAACCCGAACTGATGCGTGGTGTGACCAAAGGCGTCTTTCACAAGAATACGGCATCTCGCAAATTGTCGCGTCTGTCCGCCCGTGTGAAGGCGCTCGGCTGATCTTATCAGTCTAAGGTATTGATCGGAAAAGGCACCCGCCTCGGGGTGCCTTTTTTCTATTGCGGTGCAGCAAAATTCAACGGCAGATTCTTTTCGCGCAAAGCTGCTGTCAAGCGCGAAGATAAGTTGAACGGACATGTTGCGAGTTGCTAGTTTGCTTATGCGATTCACGCTTGGGGGGACAGGCGTACGGGTTTGGAACAACACCAAGTCGGTGTGTGACCAGATATCGTACGGCAGTTCTGATCTGAGGATCAGGCTTTGTCCGGCAGGTTGACGCAACTCTGGTCGAGCCGACCGATGCGAATTGTGGGGACAGTGACACTGGTCCGGCTCTAGTCAACGTTGCAAAAGCCCTGGAAGGGGAACTCTCGCCTGCTGATCTGGTCAGCCGGACAGAGAAGTTTTTCCTTACTCTAGCCAGTGGGTCAAATGGTTTGGGCTGCCGTAGAATACGGTGGTCTGTAAGGTGGACAAAGCCAGTGGCGGAACGGGGAAGCATGACGCAAGATCAATGGGGCCAGATCAAACAGGACCTTCTGAAAACTGTTGGCAAAAACAATTACACGAACTGGATAGAACCACTCGAACTCTGCGGGATAGCGGATGACACGGCGACCTTCTCGGTTCCCACCAGTTTTCTCGGTAATTATGTATCGCAGAACTTTGGTGACCTGATCCTCTACAAAGTGTCCGGTCTGGCCCCGACCATTCGCCGCATCGATTTTCAGGTTGCCGCGAATTCCACGATCAAACCGTCGGCGCAGACGCGACCCACCGCCGCCCCGGCCCGACCGAAGCAGGCCACCGACACTGTCCTGACATCGGCGCCCCTGGATGATCGGTTTACCTTCGACAGCTTCGTGGTGGGCAAGCCGAACGAACTGGCCCATGCCGCGGCCAAGCGTGTCGCCGAAGGCGGGCCGGTGACGTTCAACCCGCTTTTTCTGTATGGCGGTGTCGGGCTTGGCAAAACGCACCTGATGCACGCAATCGCATGGGAGCTGCAATCCCGCGGTCCGGCCCTGAATGTCGTCTACCTGTCGGCAGAACAGTTCATGTACCGGTTCGTACAGGCCTTGCGGGACCGCCGTATGATGGACTTCAAGGAGATGTTCCGGTCCGTTGACGTCCTGATGGTCGACGATGTGCAATTCATCGCCGGCAAGGACAGCACCCAGGAAGAGTTCTTTCATACTTTCAACGCCCTGGTGGATCAGAACAAGCAGATCATCATCTCTGCCGATCGTGCCCCGGGCGAAATCGAGAATCTCGAAGAGCGGATCAAATCGCGTCTTCAGTGCGGCCTTGTCGTGGACCTGCACCCGACGGATTACGAATTGCGCCTCGGCATTCTGCAATCGAAGGTCGATGTCTTCGCCAATCAGTATCCGGGCCTGCAGATCAACGATGGTGTCCTGGAGTTCCTGGCACATCGCATTTCATCGAACGTGCGTGTTCTGGAAGGCGCGCTGACCCGGCTTTACGCTTTCGCTTCGCTGGTCGGGCATGAAATCTCCCTGGAACTGGCGCAGGATTGCCTGGCCGATATTCTGCGCGCCTCCGAGCGCAAGGTGTCGATCGAGGAGATTCAGCGGCAGGTCTCCGAGCATTACAATATCCGCCTCAGTGACATGATCGGGCCAAAGCGTGTCCGAAGCTTCGCGCGTCCCCGGCAGGTCGCAATGTATCTGTGCAAGCAGATGACAAGCCGCTCGCTGCCCGAGATCGGCCGGCGCTTTGGTGGAAGGGATCATACAACGGTCATGCATGGTGTGCGCCGCATCGAGGAGTTGCGCAATCAGGATGATCAGATCGCAGAGGATATCGAGATTCTGCGGCGCACCTTGCAAGGCTGAGCAATCTCTCTTCCTGTATCACGGAAGGGCCGGCCCCTGGTGGCAACAAAAGGCTTGAGCCTAAGGCGGAGTTTGCTACCTTGCGCTTCCCGGTGTCCATCAGGGACACGAATGCAGGGAGCCCGGGCATGAAACTCAGCATCGAACGTGGCACGCTTCTCAAGGCGGTCTCGCAGGCCCAATCCGTGGTCGAACGGCGCAATACGATCCCGATCCTCGCCAATGTACTTATCGAGGCCGAGGGTGACAGTGTTCATTTTCGCGCCACCGATCTCGACATAGAGGTCGTGGACAAGGCCACGGCCCAGGTCGAACGTGCAGGGGCCACGACAGTATCCGCCGTGACCTTGCATGAAATCGTGCGCAAACTGCCCGACGGGGCGCTTGTGACATTGACCGACGATGGCGCGTCGGGGCGCCTGACGGTCGAGGCGGGGCGCTCGAACTTCTCGCTGGCGACGCTGCCCAAGGAAGATTTCCCGGTGATGGCGTCCTCGGAATATGCCTGCAACTTCACTGCCAAGGCACCTGATCTGCGCCGTCTTTTCGACAAATCCAAGTTCGCGATCTCGACAGAGGAAACCCGCTACTACCTCAACGGAGTCTATATGCATGTCTCCGATTCTGACGGTGGCAAGGTGTTGCGATGTGTGGCCACGGACGGGCATCGGCTTGCCCGGATCGACGCCGAATTGCCCGAGGGCGCAGCCGATATGCCCGGCGTTATCGTGCCGCGCAAGACCGTGGGAGAGTTGCGCAAGCTTTTGGAGGATGACGAGGCGAAAATCGCGGTTTCAGTGTCTGAAACCAAGATCCGGTTCGCAACGCCGGATATCACCCTGACGTCGAAAGTGATCGATGGAACCTTCCCCGATTACACCCGGGTTATTCCGCAGGGCAACACCCGCAAGATGGAGGTCGACGCCTCAGAATTCGCGCGGGCCGTGGACCGGGTGGCAACCGTCAGTTCGGAACGTTCGCGGGCGGTCAAACTTGCGCTCGACGAGGATCGTCTGGTGCTGTCCGTCAATGCCCCTGACAGCGGTGCGGCCGAGGAGGAATTGGCCGTGGCCTATGGCGATGAACATCTCGAGATCGGCTTCAACGCCAAATACCTGCTGGAAATCGCCAGCCAGGTCGATCGCGAGAATGCAGTTTTCCTGTTCAATTCCGCTGGTGACCCGACGCTGATGCGCGAGGGCAACGACACGTCCGCGGTCTATGTCGTCATGCCCATGCGGGTGTGACGGCGCCCCGGAATTTGCGAAAATTCCGGTCCAGAAAATGCGCATTTTCTGGACAGTTTTCTGTGCAGAAAACGGGGTCTTCTGAATGACGGGTCTGCACCTGACATCTCTCACCCTGTCGCATTTCCGCTCGCATAAATCGGCGCGGCTTGATCTGGATGCGCGCCCCGTCGCCATCCATGGCCCCAACGGCGCGGGCAAGACCAATATCCTCGAGGCGGTCTCGCTGTTCTCACCCGGTCGCGGTTTGCGCCGGGCGGCGGCACAGGACATGGCGCGGCGCCCCGAATCCCTTGGCTGGAAGGTGACCGGCATCCTGCACTCCCTGCACCAGCTCCACGAGATCGAGATCTGGTCCGAAGAAGGCCAGCCACGCCAGTTGCGTATCGATGGCAAATCCGCCAGCCAGACCGCCCTTGGCCGCATCGCGCGCGTATTGTGGCTGATCCCGTCCATGGACCGGCTCTGGATCGAGGGGGCCGAGGGACGCCGGCGTTTTCTCGACCGTATGACGCTCAGCTTCACGCCTGACCATGCCGAGGTGTCGCTGGCCTATGAAAAGGCCATGCGCGAACGCAACCGGCTGCTCAAGGACCAGGTGCGCGACGGGCACTGGTACGTGGCGCTGGAACGGCAAATGGCCGAGGCAGGCGTGGCGATCCATACCAACCGTCTTGCCGCTCTCGACCAACTCGCCGTCGCCCAGGCCGAGGCCGAAACCGCCTTTCCCGCAGCCGAGCTGGAGCTGACCATGACCGAAGGCGAAATGCCCGGAACCGCGTCCGATTTCCGAGAGGCCCTGCACGAAAGCCGGTTTCGCGACATTGCCGCAGGCCGCACCCTTATCGGCCCGCACCGCGCCGATCTCTACGGGGTCTATGCCGCCAAGGGCGTGCCTGCCGCCGATTGTTCCACCGGCGAGCAAAAGGCGCTGCTGATTTCTCTCATCCTTGCCAATGCCCGGGCGCTGGCCCGAGAATTCGGCGCACCGCCGATCCTGCTTCTGGACGAAGTCGCCGCCCATCTCGACGCCACCCGCCGCGCCGCGCTCTACGATGAAATCTGCATACTGGGGGCCCAGGCCTGGATGACCGGCACCGGTGCGGAAATGTTTGCGGAGCTTGGCGAACGGGCGCAGGTCGTAGAGGTGACCGAAACCAATGGCACGTCACGCGTGTCGGCCTGAGCGCATCAGGCCGGTACGGTCTCCATCAGTTCTTTCCAGCGGTGACAAGACACTTCGTGCCCGCTTCCGTCGCCTTCCAGTTCAGGCTCCACGCTCTTGCACTTGTCGATGGCGAAGGGACAGCGGGTATGGAACTTGCAGCCCGGCGGCTGGTTGGTCGGCGAGGGGATTTCGCCCTCCAGCTTCTGTGCCGCGCCCCGGTCATCGGGGTCCAGCGACGGAATGGCCGAGAACAGTGCCTTGGTATAGGGGTGACGTGGTGCAGAGAAAAGTTTCCGCGTCGGCGCCGTTTCAACGAGCCGCCCCAGATACATCACCGCGACGTGATCGCAGGTATGGGCCACCACCGACAGGTCGTGACTGATGAACATGAAGGTGATGCCCAGGTCGCGCTGTAGTTCTTTCAGCAGGTTCAGGACATCCGCCTGAATCGATACGTCCAACGCGGCGACACTTTCATCGGCCACCACGAATTTCGGGTCCGACACCAAGGCCCGCGCGATCGAAATGCGCTGTCTTTGTCCACCGGAAAAGGCGTGCGGGAACCGGCGCAGATGTTCGAGGTTCAGACGGCATTTCGCGGCGATGGCGCGCACGCGCTCATCGGTTTCGGCGCGGGTCCTGGTCAGGCCCATCACCTCCAGCGGCTCGGCGATGATGTCGCGCACCGTCATGCGCGGGGACAAGGCCGCGTAAGGGTCCTGAAAGATCAGTTGCGCGCGTTTGCGGTAATCCCTCAGTTCTTCCTTGGTGATCTTCTCCAGATCGTATTCCACCTCGCCATCGGTGTAATGCGCATTGCCGCCGGTGATCGGCACCGCCTTCAGTAGCGCGCGCCCCAGCGTCGTCTTGCCTGAGCCGGATTCGCCCACCAAGCCAAAGAAACTGCCCTTCTCGATCTCGACCGAGACATTTTCAACGGCCTTGAGTGTGAACTTGCTGAAGAGGCCCTTGCCAATCTGGAAGCCGACCGACAGGTGGTCGGCGCGGATCAGGATGTCTTCGCTCATTTGCCGGCCTCCGTGTATATGTGGCAGGCGACCTGATGGTCGGCAGTCACGTGCACTTCGTGCGGCACCTGCGCCTGGCATTGAGGGCCGACAACCTGCGAACAGCGCGTGTTGAACACGCAGCCCGGCGGTCGTTCCAGCGGCGAGGGGATATCGCCCGGCACTGGCGTCAACGGCGCGTCCAGATCATCCAGCTTCGGCAGCGCGGAAATCAGGCCCTGCGTATAAGGATGCTTGGGATTGCGGATCACCTCGCGCACTGGCCCTTCCTCGATGAGGCGGCCCAGATACATCACGTTCACCCGGTCACAGGTCTGCGCCACGACGCCCAGGTCATGGGTGATGAAAACGATGCCCATGTCGAACTCGCTCACGAGGTCCTTCATCAGGTCGATCACCTGCGCCTGAATGGTCACGTCCAGTGCCGTTGTCGGCTCGTCCGCGATCAGCAGCTTGGGCTTGGTGGACAGGGCCATGGCGATCATCGCCCGCTGCCGCATCCCGCCCGAAAGTTCGAAAGCGTATTGATCGAACCGGCGGCCCGCATCCGAGATACCGACACGATCGAGCATCTCGACCGAGATTTCGCGCGCCTGTTTTTTCGACATGTCCGAATGCAGCTGCAACTGTTCGACCATCTGTTTGCCGATCGTGATGGCCGGGGCGAAACTGGCCATGGGCTCCTGAAAGATCATGCTGATCGCGCCACCGCGTACGACGTTCAGTTCGCGCGGTGTGCGCAGTGACAGAACATCGACCTCGCCCGCCTCGGTATGCAGGGTGATCTTCGATCCCGGTGCATAGACGGCGTTCCTGGCATTGAGGTGCATGAGGGATTTGGCCGTCACCGACTTGCCCGAGCCCGATTCACCGACCAGCCCCATCACCTCGCCCTTGTTCAGCGAAAAGGACACATCCTCGACCGCCGTGATCAGCCCCTCGTCGGTGTGGAACTGAAGCGTCAGGTTTTCAACATCGATCAGTGCACTCATTTCTTGGTATCCGAATAGGGGTCGGCCGCATCCCTCAGCCCGTCACCAACAAACACGAAGGCCATCACCAGCGCGATGAAGAAGATCACGGGAATGAAATACCACTGATAGTTCAGCATCACGTCGGCACTGGTTGCCTTCTGCAGCATCACGCCCAGCGACGAGACCGGATCCTTGAGGCCCAGCCCGATAAAGCTGAGTGCGGTTTCACTCAGCACCATGTAGGGGAAGGAAATCACAAGGTCGACGATGATATAGGATGTGAAAGACGGCAGCAGATGCCGCCGGATCACATGTGGCGACGAGGCCCCGCACAGCTGCGCGGCCAGCACGTATTCCTGGTTCCGCTCGGTCAGAAGATGCGTGCGCACCCGTCGCGCCAGCGTCGGCCACCCGATAAAGCCGAGGATGATCGATATGTAAAAGAACCGTGCCTCGGCCGACATCTCGGGCGGCATGAAGGCCGCCACCGCCATGAAGAGCGGGATGGCGGGTACGGTTCGCACCGCGTCGGTGATCATCTGGATCACGCCGTCGATCCAGCCGCCGTAATAGCCGGCAACCCCTCCTATGATAAGCGCCAGTACAAAGGCGATGAAGACCCCGATTGTGCCCACCTGTAACGACGTCCATATGGCATGCAGGGTTCGACTGAACAGATCCTGTCCATCCTCATCCGTGCCGAAGATATGGATCTTGCCCTCTTCCACGCCAAAAAGATGCAGGCTGCCCGGGATGAACCCGAACAGCTTGTAACTGTCACCCGTCACGAAGAACTGTACATAGTTGCGTTCATCCTCGTTGATCTTGGTGACCCAGCGAAAGTTCGTCGCCATGGAACGTTCACGCTCTACCGCATGGATAAACGGCCGCATCGAACAACCGTTCTTGTCACAGAACTGCGGGATTTGCGGCGCACCGTTTGTGTAATCCTTGTTGCGGCCCGAGATGGTCGGATCGTAAGGCGACAGGAACGGCGCGAACAGGCCAGAGATCACCAGAAAGATCAGAACGCAGGCCGCGATCATCGCCGCACGCTGTTTCTTGAAGCGCGACCAGATGAGTTGCCCTTGCGAGGCGGTGAAATACGCCTCCTTTGCGCGGCGCTCTACCGCGTCTTCGGTTTCGACTACCGCAACATGTGGGCCGGTCGTTCGCGCCAGGTTGGGATCGGTGGGATTTGGCCCGTCTGTCATGCGGTCACCTCACGATACTCTTGCGGACGCGCGGATCGATCACCGCAAGCATCACGTCCGTTATGAAATTCAGCGACACGATGGAGGCCGTCAAAAGAAAGATGATCGCGCCGGCCAATTGCTGATCGTTCGAGCGCGCCAGCGCCTCGATCAACAGCGCGCCGGCATCCGTCATGACAAGGATCAGCGCCACGATGGGCAGCTCGTTGAAGATGCGGTTCAGGTCGAAGCCGAGGCTGTTGATGATTGGGCCTAACGCATGGCGCGCGGGATACCCCCACAGAAGCTTGCGCCCATGCACCCCGCGCGCGGCGGCGGCGGTCACGTAAAGCTTGCCGATTTCGTCCGACATCAGCGCGCGCACCGTCTGCAGGGCAAAGGCCGTCGCCGACCAGCCAAGAATGAAGATCGGCAGCCAGGCATGGCTCAGCAGGTCGACGAACTTGCCCCAGGACCACGGGGCATCCCTGTATTCGTCTGAAAACAGCCCTGTCAGCGTTTCACCGAACCACACTGTCGCGAACAGCATGATCATCAGGGCCAGCAGGAAGTTGGGCATCGCCAGACCCAGATAGCTTACGATGCGCAGCGAATTGTTC
>JANSYB010000598.1 GCA_024742655.1 Paracoccaceae bacterium
GGGGTCTCGCCGGTGATGATCTCGGTCGAGACGGCATGTTCCCCGTCGTTGAAATCGCCCAGAACCATCACCGGATTCCCCTTGTGGAGTTCTTCGACAATGGCGCGGCGCAGCACCCAGGCCTCGGCCATCCGCCGGATGGCCGACCGCAGGGAGCCCACCGCGCGCCCGATCGCGTCATAGCGGGTCAGGTCCTCTTCGGGGGCGTAGGCGGCGCCCTGAGGCTTGATGTATTCCCCCAGCTTGGATTTCAGGTGGCAGTTGAAAACGGTGATTGTCTGCCCGCCCATGGGCACGCGCGCCTTCAGAATGGGGCGTGACAGCCGGCGCAGCGTGTAATGTCCCGCCTCGCCCTCCAGCCCGCGCAGGGCGGGAAAGGGGATGGTCAGTGCCGGGTCGAGATCCTGGATGATCTCCGGCTCCCCGGCAAAGCCGAAGCGCGACAGGATCGCGACGCCGGGGCGGCGCTCTCCGGGCGCGCCGGTATCGGCAGCGTTGGGGGCGAAGGCAAGACTGGCATCGCCATAGCCATCAACGGCCAGACGGCGGAAAATGACCTTGCGGTGGTATCGCTTGGACTTGTCGGGAATGGCCGCGGCATTCAGTGCGCCCGCGCGGCTGTCGGCCTCTTCGATCACGGCCTCCAGCGCCTCGGCCTCGAAAATCTCCTGGAAGCCCACGATATCGGCGTCCAAAGTCAGAAGCTGGTCGGCCATCCAGTCTTCTTTCCAGGCGTATTCCTCGGGCGTGTAGGTCTGGAAGCGGTAATATTCCTTGTCCGGGCCAATCAGGTTCTTGACGTTGAAAGAGGCAATCGTGAACTCGGTCATGGCTCAGGTTCCGTGTTGATCCAGTGCGCGTTTGAACATGGCGGCATCCACGTTACCGCCCGAAATGGTGCAGATCACGGCGTCACCGTCGATCTGCGCGGGGCGAAAGAGCGCCGCGGCCAGTGCCACGGCCCCACCCGGTTCGGCCACCACCTTGAGCCGCTGAAAGGCCAGCGCCATGGCGTGCAACGCCTCGTCCTCGCCGACCACCAGTCCGGGGCCGCACAGGCGTTTGAGGATGGGAAAGGTGATCTGACCGGGCGCGGGCGTCAGGATCGCATCGCAGATATTGCCGGACGCGGCCGTGTTCGTCTCGACATGGCCCGAGCGTAGCGACCGCGCCGTGTCGTCGAAGCCCTCGGGCTCCACCGGGCGGGCACGCAGGCCCGGCGCCTCGGCCTCCAGCGCCAGTGCTATCCCCGAGGTCAGGCCACCCCCGCCGCAGCAGACCAGAACGTCGCCTGCCTCGACCCCTTCGGCGCTGGCCTGTTCGGCGATCTCGAGGCCGCAGGTGCCCTGTCCGGCGATCACTTGGGGTTCGTCATAGGGCTTGATCAGGGTCAGGCCGCGCTCGGCGGTCAGTGTCTCGCCGATGGCCTCGCGGCTTTCGCCGCCCGCGCGGTCATACAGCACCACCTCGGCCCCGAGCGCGCGGGTGTTGTCGATCTTCAGGCGCGGGGCATCCGCGGGCATGAT
Organism: Paracoccaceae bacterium; assembly: GCA_024742655.1. Taxonomy (GTDB): domain Bacteria; phylum Pseudomonadota; class Alphaproteobacteria; order Rhodobacterales; family Rhodobacteraceae; genus Roseovarius. Next base: position 1,527 of record JANSYB010000598.1, read on the forward strand.
GATCACGGCCGGGATGCCGAATTCGCGCGCCGCCAGGGCGACCCCCTGCGCATGGTTGCCCGAGGAATAGGCGATGACCCCCTTGGACCGGGTGTCGGGATCGAGTGCCGAGACCGCGGACCGCCCGCCGCGATACTTGAAGCTGCCGGTGTGTTGCAGGCATTCGGGTTTCACCAGAACACGCCGGCCCGCGATCTCGTCGAGAAAGGGAGAGGACAGCAGAGGTGTGCGCCGGGCGTGGCCGTTCAGCCGTTCGGCGGCCGCGCGGATCATCGTGATGTCGGTCATCTCACCTGCTCCAGCAAGGCGTGGATCGCCTCCAGGGCCTCGCCTTCGTCGAGAAAGGGTACATGCCCGCGCTGGGGCACCACTGCCGCGATCATGCCGGGATGGCGCGCCTGCATGGCGGCCTGCGTTTCGGCGGTGAAAAGGTCGGAGTTTTCTCCCCGGATCGAGGCCAGCGGCAGGGCGCGCAACCCGTCGAAAAGCTGCCAGAGGTCGGGTGCCGCGCCCACGCCCGCCTGACCGATCAGGGCATCGCGCAGCCGCGCGTCATAGCGCAGGCCCACGCCGCCGCCGGGTTTGTCATGCCACATGAACCCCGCCTGTTCGCGCCAACGCGACAACGGCACCCCGGGAAAGCCCTTCGCGTGGCCCGCCATCA
>JANSYB010000444.1 GCA_024742655.1 Paracoccaceae bacterium
CACGGTGCCCGGCTCCGCCTTTTCGGCGATCTGCATGGATACCGCAAAGGTGGACCCGCCCGATACCCCGGTAAAGATCCCCTCCTGCTGGGCCAGTTTGCGTGCCCAGGCGATCCCGTCAGGACCGGCCACGGGGATCAACTCGTCATAAAGACCGTCATCGATCGCCTCCTGCAGGACCAGCGGAATGAAATCCGGCGTCCAGCCCTGGATCGGGTGCGGCTCAAAGGCGGGATGGCTCACGGCGGGTTCACCCTCGGCGGTGCGCTCCTGCGCATGTCCGCTTGCGATCAGCTGCGCATTGGCCGGCTCCGACAGGATGATCCTGGTCTCGGGCCGTTCGCGCCGCATCACGCGGCCGATGCCGGTGACCGTCCCGCCGGTGCCATAGCCCGACACGATGTAGTCAAGGCGGTGGCCTGCAAAATCCCCAAGGATCTCCTGCGCCGTCGTGGTCTCGTGGATCGCGGCATTGGCCTCAGTCTCGAACTGGTGCGCCAGGAACCAGCCATGCGTCTCGGCCAGTTCCACCGCCTTGCGGTACATGCCGAACCCCTTTTCGGCCTTGGGCGTCAGAACAACCTTGGCCCCCAGCATCCGCATCAGGCGGCGGCGTTCGATCGAGAATGTCTCGACCATCGTGACCACGAGGGGATAGCCCTTTTGCGCGCACACCATCGCCAGCCCGATCCCGGTATTGCCGCTCGTGGCCTCCACCACGGTCTGTCCGGGCTTCAGCCGGCCCTCGCGCTCAGCGGTCTCGATGATGCTGATCGCCAGCCGGTCCTTGACCGACGCCGCCGGGTTGAATGCCTCGGCCTTGACGTAAAGCTCCACATGCTCGGGGGCGAGGTTGTTGACCCGGATGGCGGGCGTGTCCCCGATCGTGTCCAGAACACTGTCGTAAAGCTTGCCCCGTCCGCTGGTTGTGCGCGTCATGTCGTCGTCTCCCGATGAAGTTTCGCGGTCCAGACTAGCATGGATGCGCAACGGCACACCACCACGGCTTGCCCCCCGCGCCGGTCTGGCTGATACTCGTCCCGATACAGGAGGCACCATGCGAAAGCTACAGGTTCAGGGCGTCCATCACATAACCTTGACCGGCGCAGACCGGCAAACTTCCATCGATTTCTGGGAGGGCGTGCTGGGCATGCCCTTCGTCTTCGATCAGCCCAATCTGGATGCCCCGGACGAGGGGCATCTCTACTTCGATCCCGGCGACGGGCGGCTGATCACGATCTTCACCAACGAATCGCGCGCGCCTGTGCATGACCGCACGCCGACCGATCCCGGCTGCGTCCATCACCTCGCCTTTACGGTCAGCAAGGCCACCTTCAGTCAGGCAACCGAACGTCTGGACGAACGCGGCCTGCCGCATTCCGGGCCCAAGGATCGAGGGTTCATGGATTCGATCTATTTCACCGATCCGCTAGGCCTGCTGATCGAACTGGCCTGCTACCGGTTCGAGCCGCCCCGGGGCTGCAGCCATGCTGACGTGATGATCACCGCACACCGCATTCGCGTGGAACGGGGCGACAGCCATATCGCCGAAATCCACCTTGCCGATGCCATCGAACAGTTGGTCACCGACAGCCAATCCAGCCTGTCCACCGACCGTGGCCCCAAACATCCCTGGTAGACATGTGCGCAGACGCACGGAAACTGCCAAATTCTGCCGAATTGCGCGCCAAGGCAGCGCGCTCTAGGTCTGGTGCACATCCGCAAGGAAAGGCCACGACATGACATCCACCCCGATCCACCCCGACACCCGTATCGGTCACGTCCATCTCAAGGTATCCGACCTCGACCGCGCGATTGCCTTTTACGCCAACGTACTGGGCTTCGAGGTGCAACAACGCTACGGGCCCGGCGCGGCGTTTCTGTCGGCGGGCGGCTATCATCACCACCTGGGCCTGAACACATGGGACAGCCGCGGCGCCGGCCCGGCACCCAAGGGGCATCCGGGTCTTTATCACACGGCCTTTCTCTATCCCGACCGTGCGCAACTCGGCGATGCGCTGCGCCGGGTGCTCGCCGCCGGTATCGCGATCGAAGGCGGAGCCGATCACGGCGTCAGCGAAGCGATCTACATCTCCGACCCCGACGGCAACGGCGTGGAACTCTACCGCGACCGGCCCAAAGCGGAATGGCCCCGCGACGCGAATGGCCAGCTCGCCATGGTCAATGAGCCGCTCGACCTAGAGGCGCTCCTGGCCGAAGCGGCGTGACCGGGCCTTGACGACACCTGCCCTCTGGCCGCTGATCGGCCTTCAGGCGCTGTGGGTCATGGCCCGCGCCCGACGCCTGCCAGAGGCGGCCGGCCCACGGCAAGGCCAAACGGGCACCGGTCCATCGCTGCGCCTGCTGATCCTCGGCGACAGTTCGGCCGCCGGCGTGGGGGCCGCGCATCAGGATCAGGCCCTTGCCGGGCGGCTGCGCGACCGGCTGTCGGAACATTTCAGCCTCCAATGGCGGCTGCTGGCCCGCTCGGGGGCCACCACCACGACTGCGCTGCGCCTGCTCGACACCCTGCCACCGGCGCGTTTCGATGCCGTCGTGATCGCGCTCGGCGTCAACGATACCAAGAACGGGCTGTCCCTGCCCCGGTGGCAGGCGAATTACGGCGCGCTGATCGACCGTCTGGAAAACCGGTTCGGCGCGCGGACGATCTGCCTCTCGGGCGTTCCGCCGCTGCAGCATTTCCCGGCCCTGCCCAACCCGCTGCGCGATGTTCTGGGACGCCGCGCCGCGCGCCTTGACGCGGTTCTGCGGCAGATGGCGCACACCCGGCCCAACCTGCACCACGTCCCGCTCGATTTCGACCTCGACCCCAAATTCATGGCGCCCGACGGGTTTCACCCTGGCCCGCCGGGCTATGACGAATGGGCGCGGCGTCTTGCGCCATACCTGACAACCTGACCCCCAACAGCCTTCATCTGGCCGGAAATACCTCGGGGGTTTGGGGGCAGAGCCCCCAGGGCCTGCGTGGCCCGAACGCGAATGCGTCCTGCGTGGCGCAGCCACACCGCACTCAAACGCCGCCGCCTCTGGACCCTTCCGCAAGACCGGCCTACGGTTCGCCCAAAGAGAGGGAGGGCATCATGCCGACCGGCACCAATATCCGCACCTATTTCAACGGCACATGGCATGACGGCGACATCGCGGTGATGAACGCGGCCGATCACGGCATGTGGCTGGGCAGCAATGTCTTCGACGGCGC